>REEL01000155.1 GCA_007695095.1 Chitinophagaceae bacterium
TTTATATTTGCACTAATTTATTACTCAAAAACCGATAATGTTTCATATTTTATTTGCAGTAAAGGAAACAAATAAGCAACTCAGTTGGCTGAACAGGCTTTTATTTCTAATTGGCAAACCGGTAAAAATTCATGAAAGTCCGCTACATAATACTCCCTGGCTGACAAATAGCATGATTGCCCTAATCAGTGTTATTTCAATCATTGCCTGGATGCCTGATAATATGGCGTTTATGTTTGGGAATTTTGCTTTTTACCCGCAAAAAGATGGTTTTGAATGGTTCACCGGTCTGTTTAGCTGTGCTTTTTTACATGGCAGCTGGATGCATCTGATTGGAAATATGTATTTTTTCTGGTTGTTTGGCCGGCATGTTGAATGCAGGTTTGGAAGGCGAAGAATGTTGGGTTTATTTTTTATATCTACCGCTCTCGGTTCATGGCTGCACGGTATGTTTTCAGATATGCCGCTGGTTGGAGCCAGTGGCGGTATTTTTGGACTGCTTACTTTTTATGCAATGCTCTTCCCAAAATCCCGGATTTTATGGATTCCTTTTATCGGTGCTGTACTTCGTTTTTTTGCTTTGCAATGGGCCGTTTTGCGCAAAGGAATGCCGGTAAGGGTGTATGTAGGTATTTTTTTACTGTTTCAGTTATTCCTGCTTTACAGCCAACTCTTTTTGGATGGCAATATTTCTGCACTCGGTCATTTAGGTGGTGGTTTTGCAGGGGTGATTATTTATTTTGCTTGGAAGAAAGGCGTGATTCCATAGGGTTTTTGGGAAAAATTATATTCTAAATGCAGAATAGAGAGGGAGCTTTGTTCTGTAATAACAATTCTATGGAAATGCAAGATCAAAAAATTATGTATATTTAACATGTTTTTTAATATAAATTCATAGGATTATGCATACTCTTAAATTCATAATTAGCTTATTAATTCTCATATTTTTTACTTGCTATATTTCTGCCCAACAGTCTCAAGTCTTTAAAATATCTAATGAGGATGTAATTGAAGTAAACGATGATGTGCTGCAATTTCAAATGAAGAATATTTGTGCCCCCGGCTTTGTTTTTGGCTTTTCAAAAGATTCGGTAAATCCATCCGGTATTTTGGTGACAGAATCCAGTACATTTGTAAAAGTCAATACCCCTGACAGTCTTTTAACTTTGACCGGTGCAACTTCTTCAATTATAATAAATGCTGACAGGTTTACATTTAGCTCTCATGATACGATTTACAAGATGACACACAACTGGAATGCATTAAATAACCCTTCAGAAATCACCAAAAAAATATACATACCCCAAATTCAATCTTTAAAACATACCGGAAGCCATTTTTTAGCTTTTGCAATAATAGATTCTACTGTTAAGGTTTACAAAATCAATTATGAACTGAATGTAATTGATTCTATTTCAACAAACCTTACTGACATTAACCATATGGAACGTGGAAGCTCTGCATATTTACCTCATTACCATTTAATAGGTTTAAATACAGACGGAGAATTAGAATACAAGCTTTTAAATACCAATCAAGATTCAATTACTCAAAGTCTGTTACTTGATTCTTTACCCGGAACAGTTCGCTTTTCCAATGAAAAATTTAATAAAATTTATTTCATATCTACTGATAGCAATCAAGTTTACGTAACAGACTACTTTCCACAGGCGGATTCATTTTCAACAAAACTACTTATGGAAGCAGATAGTATTTTAGATATCTCTTTATATGCCTATGAAGCAGAACAAATTGTTATTATAAGCAATGAGTCTGATTCTTCAAAATTAAGCTTCTTTGGTGTAGAAAACTGGGATTTAAAAAACACCGGACATCTTAGTGTAAAAGCCAACAAAGCATACTCGCTTTCTCCTTCAGTACCTTGGTGGTCATCAGATCCCGGAATAATGATAGATTATACAACTGATAATGGGAGGTTTTTAGCCGGTATGGACAATCAATTTAACTTGTACACCAATCACCAGGTATTTAAAATTCCATTAGCCGGTGTATCAGCTTATGACATCGTTGATGAAATATGCTATATTGGCATAGATGAAAACACGATTCCAAAAGCAGAGTTTTATCTTTATCCAAATCCGGCAAATGAGCAGGTACAGCTTGTTGTTAAAAATGTACCTTGCGACAAGAAGCATATCTTATTACTAACCGATTTATCCGGCAAAACTGTGCACAGACAAAGCTTTTATGCAAAAAACGACTACTCTATCCCCGTCGGACATCTGAATTCGGGTATGTACATACTGACTTTGCAAATAGAAGGCAAAAACTATAGCCGGAAGTTGATGATTCGGTGAGGTATTAAAAGCTCTTTTGATTGCCAGAGCCGGAACAGGATTTGGGAATAAAATACCACTAACAATTACACTGGTGTCTATAACAAAACATTTATCCTTTTTCATCCTTCACTTCTTCAAGAATTTCATTAAGTGAATCAGTTGTAATGCCTTTTTCATTTTCTTCCGCCCCAATTTCTTCCATCGTATTAAATAGTTTATAATTGGGATCTGTTGATTGCGAAATATATTACTCAACCATCTGTTAACGATATCGTCAAGCTTTTTTCGTTCTTTAGGGGGAGTATTTTTTAAGCTTTTGCAACTTTATCATTTAGTTTTATAACAGATTGCTTCATTTCTGATATTTACTTTTGTTTATTAGAAATTCCTTATTTTTTTGAAAAAAGCAGACTTTATTGAACACTTTTTAAAAATTAAGATATATCATTTTAACGACAAAATTTTCCAAAAAGTTTGGTTTGAAAATCATCTGGCTTGTATTGAAAGTATAATGACTCATCTATTACCATTAGCTTTATCTGGATACTATTCAATCTTAAAATGTGGCTAAAACCACTAATTCACTCTAATTTTTAACAGTCAGCTAAAGCAGACTGCAATAGATTGCTTTTCAATTTAAAATTTTTCAAGAAATTCAACAGGAGTAATAATTTGAATTTTTCCAAATGGGTGCAAAGTTAGTAAATCACTGTCTCCTGTGATAATTGCAGAAGCTTTCCCTGAATTTGCCAAAGATAGGAATTTGTCATCATTCGGGTCTCTTGACAATTTAACATTATCAATATGCTCAACAATTTCAGATACATTTTCAAAATTAAGTAAAAAAACCTGACGCTTTGCAAAAGAAACATACTTGTCAAACCGATTATCACTTAATATTCTTGTAAGTTCTTTCATAGTTTCCTCTGATACAATTACCTTTCCGGTATTAAAAGCTTTTTTGATTGCTAGGGCTGGAACAGAATTTGGGAATAATATTCCACTGACAATTACATTAGTGTCCAAAACAAAACACTTACTCTTTTTCATGCCTCATTTCTTCCTTAATTTCTTCAAGTATTTCATCAAGGGCTTGAGGAGTAATCCCTTTTTCATTTGCTTCCACCCCAATTTCTTCCATCGTATTAAATAGTTTCTTTACAGGATCTGTTGACCGTGAAAAAATATTACTCAACCATCTGTTAACGATATCATCAAGCTTTTTCCGCTCTTTGGGTGGAGTGTTTTCGTAGGCTTTTGCAACTTTATCGTTGAGTTTAATAGCAGATTGTTTCATTTTAAAATGTTTCCTTTTGTTAATTAGAAATTCTTTATACTCATGAAAAAATCAATGAGCATCAAGTATTTTCTTGTACTAAGTTACATCATTTAAACGACAATATTTAGCAAAAAGTTTTGTTTGAAAATCGTTAGGCTTGAATTGAAAGTATGACACATTACCATTGGCTTATGCTACAGACTATTAAATTTTAGAAATGTGGCTGAAACCACTTATTTACTACATACTCAATCAGGCAGCTAAAGCAGACTGCAATGGATTCCATTTTCAATCTAAAATTGCTTATTCTTTATTTAAAAATCAATCAAACAACTTTCTTGATGGCAGTAAGTTCAACAATCTATTACCGTTGGCTTTAGCCAACCGGGACAACTTTTCGAATCAAGAAGGCTTTAGCCGCATACTTTTCTATCTTTTATAAATTTAGCTAAAGCCACTTACTCAATCTTTTTATCAGTCATCTAAAGCAGACTGCAATGGATTCGTTTTCAAGTTACTAAACTTTACCCGTTAACCTTTTTACAAGGCTTTCATTTTTTCTATGCGAAACAGGCAATTTTTTTCCGTTAGTCAAAATTACTGAATATCCATCACCACGCTTATATTCTGAAATATGATTCAGGTTAACTAAAACAGATTTGTGTATCCTAAAAAAAGTTTCAGTTGGTAATAACTCCTCCATTTTCTTTAGAGTTTTTGTTACTAAAACTTCTTTTCCTGAAAAAGTAACCAATTTATTATAATTGTCCATTCCTTCGCAATACATAATACCGCTAATTTTGATTAAATCATAACCATTTGTTGTTGGAACAGCAATTTTATTTAGTATTCCCGATTCGTTGTTCATGTTTTCTAATAAAGCTGTTATCCGCTGTTGATTTGTAGCAACTGCTCCTTTTCTCTCAAGCCTTTTTATAGTATCATTTAAATCAATCATATTAATTGGTTTCAAAAGATAATCCAAAGCTGCATGACGAATAGCCTCAATTGCATACTCTTTATGTGCGGTCGTAAAGATGATGTCAAAAAAGATATTATTGAAGTATTTAAAAAGTTCAAAGCCATCTTCTTCGGGCATTTGAATGTCTAGAAAAACCAATTCCGGATGATGCTTTTTAATCAGGTTGACAGCCTGATTTACTGAAGAGGCAGTATCCAATACAATGAGTTTTTTAGGGAAATGTTTGTTTATCAATTTCTCTAAAAATTCTCTTGCGTTTCTTTCATCATCAACTATTATACAGGTCGTCATTTTTTTTTCACAAAATAAACAAAGTGTTGCAGAAGACAAACTCAAATTTAGTTAACGTTGCATAAAAGAAGATAATGTTGAATTAAGTGGAGTAAACGAATGTTGTTGCAGTTCTAATTTTGAAAAAATCTTACTATAATTTCATTTTTCTCTCCAAAAAACGACTACTCTATCCCCGTCGGACATCTGAATTCGGGTATGTACATACTGACTTTGCAAATAGAAGGCAAAAACTATAGCCGGAAGTTGATGATTCGGTGAGGTCGGTGGGATAATTTACAAGTGAAAACTTAATTAGGCAGGGAATATAAAATTAAGGCAGGTTTTTGTTAATTTGGTAATCGTCAAATAAAAACTAAAAATGTATAATAATTCACATCTGAATAAAACCTACAGTTTTACTATTTTGTAATGAAAAACTTTACCGCTAACATTTTCTAATTTCACAAAGTAAATACCCGATTTTAAATAACTTAAACGAAAACTTGCCGGCGACTCAGATATTTCAAAATTACCTAAGTTGATTCCTGAAACACTATAAATTCTGGCAGTGTATTTTTCATAGTCTGCTATTTTTATATTTAAAATGTCATCTATAGGGTTTGGATAAAGCACAGGGTAAAAACTATTGATTTCTTTGATATTCAGACTCTCTTCCTCACAAGAAAGACAAGTTCCAAAAACTTCTTGATTTGGTCCGGAAAGCAAGCTGACAATATTAAAATCTCCGGTAATAGTAAACTTTAAATTTCCATCATATTCATAAACCCAACCCGTACCAACATAATTTGTCGGAGGTGTAGCAGGGCCTGTAAATATGGTATCATTATCTACCGCTATTCCAAAATGACCCCATTCTCCATTATAAAATTCAAGCTTTTTTTTACTGCAAGTAAAAGTTGATACATCAATGTCTAATTCTCCATCAAATTTCAACGTATCTCCTAAAATGTATCCATAAGCATTGCCTATTGACGGCTTTACATATGAAATGAAATTGTTGGAAATAAATGCACTTCCAACAGGATAAGTTATATCGTCAGTTGAAACATCTTGAAGATAGCTGTCGCTATATGCTGATAAATCAAGACAACTACTCTCTTCCTCACAAGAAAGACAAGTTCCAAAAACTTCTTGATTTGGTCCGGAAAGCAAGCTGACAATATTAAAATCTCCGGTAATAGTAAACTTTAAATTTCCATCATATTCATAAACCCAACCCGTACCAACATAATTTGTCGGAGGTGTAGCAGGGCCTGTAAATATGGTATCATTATCTACCGCTATTCCGAAATGCCCCCACTCTCCATTATAAAATTCAAGCTTTTTATTACTGCAAGTAAAAGTCGATACATCAATGTCTAATTCTCCATCAAATTTCAACGTATCACCTAAAATATATCCATAAGCATTGCCTATTGATGGCTTGACATATGTAATAAAGTTATTAGAAATAAACGCACTTCCAACAGGATAAGTCACATCATCAGTTGAAACATCTTGAAGATAGCTGTCGCTATATGCTGATAAATCAAGACAGTTTTGAGAATAAGTAAGGCCCCAGGCATATAAAAATAATGTGATAATGATTAATCTCATAAAATTAATTTAGAGTGAAAACTAAAAAATAGCTTATTTACTTTTTGGCTAAAAAACAGTAAGACTATATAATAATATCTATAACTGCATCAAATATATTAAATTATTTTACATTTTTATGCAAATAAGTAGAGTTTTAAGATTAAAGTCAGCACAATAAACCAAATCTAAAATTTCGAAAAATCAAGACTTAAGGAAATTATGGTCGCAGCACTAAGCAATAGAGTAAAGATTGATGATAAAAAAAGTAATATCGCTAAACATCTATGCTAAAAAAAGCATGGTTTACATTCTAACCCAAAACTAAAAAATGCCCAAAACCAAACCCGCTGCGAATGTTTGACCGAGCTCTTTTGCTTCATTGATACGATCTTTCAACTCATGCTCTCTGATAATCAGCGTTTCTAAGGCTTTTCTCAATATATATCCGGAAGCTATTGTTTCAATATGACGCTTTGCTCCGCTGCCATCATTTTCGCAACATATCAGCAAACAGTAGGGCAATTGCAATTCCTTTTCCCTGGAAGGATAATAGGTGCGATCAAAAAAATCTTTTACAGCGCCACTCATATACCCAAAATACTCCGGAGTGGCAATAATCAATCCGTCAGCTTCTTCAATATCTTTCAACTCAACCTCAAAAGCTCTTTTTAATTGAACATCCACACCCTTTTCCATTAAAGCACCCTCCCGGCAAGCTTTGGCCAGCTTTTCAGTATGCCCTTGCTGAGAATGGTAAAGTATTAGTAATCTTTTTTTCATAATCAAGCTGTAAAATAGTCACTTTTCCTAAAAAAGGGCGGAATTGTGTGATTTTTCAAAATAAGAGCTTAACTGAATGGCCCCCTTTTTAAATTTAAAATATCTCTTTAAACACAAAATAATGTGGATAAGAATAATCCTCCAAATATCTATTTCACAACTCCTCAATGTATCTTTAGTTTTCTTAACAATAGCTTATAAAAAATGGCCCAAAAGAAAGTTAAAAAAATATTTGTATTAGACACCTCAGTCATTATTTACAACCATAATGCAATTAATACTTTTCAGGACAATGATGTAGCCATACCTATTACTGTACTGGAAGAACTCGATAATTTTAAAAAAGGAAACGATAGCAAAAACTTTGAAGCCAGGGAGTTTATTCGGATTGTGGATAAGCTGTCCGACCACAACAAGCTCAATGAATGGATGCCGCTTAACGGTAAAACAAAAGGAAACTTTAAAGTAATTATGGAACCCGGAGCCGGGGCTGAGATTGATGCACAAAAAATATTCGGAGATATAAAAGCTGATCATAAAATACTGAATACCACTCTTTTACTGCAAAAAGAACATCCCGATAAAAAAGTGATTTTAGTTTCTAAAGACATCAATCTGCGGTTAAAAGCAAAATCCTTAAATGTCCATGCTGAAGATTACGAAACCGGGAAGATAAAAAATATAGATACCCTTTTTACCGGAAAATCTATTATTGAAAATGTCAATCCGGAGACCATAGACAAATTGTATGCTGAAAATGAAATTGAATTCAAAGAAATCACCAAAACAACTCCTACCCCTAATCAGTTTTTTATATTAAAAAGTAATAAAACCTCTGCGCTTTGTTACTACAACCATGACAAAGGGAAAATCGAAAAAATAGAAAAAAAGCAGGCTTACGGAATTCAGCCAAGAAATGCTGAACAGGTTTTTGCTTTACATGCAATTGCAAACCCGGATATAAAACTCGTAACCCTTCAGGGAGTTGCCGGTACCGGAAAGACATTACTTGCTTTAGCAGGGTCTCTGATGCAAAGACGTGACTTCAGACAAATATATCTAGCCAGACCGGTTGTTCCTTTGAGTAATAAAGACATTGGCTATTTACCGGGAGACATCAAGTCAAAGCTTAATCCTTATATGGAACCACTTTGGGATAATCTCAAAACCATACAAAATCAGTATAACGAAAAAGATAAGGATTTTAAAAACATCACTGAAATGCTTGACTCCGAAAAGCTAATGATTACGCCCCTTGCTTATATCAGAGGCCGAAGCATCAGCAATATCATCTTTATAATTGATGAGGCTCAAAATCTAACCCCTCATGAAATTAAAACCATTATAACCCGAGCCGGAGAAAACACAAAAATTATTTTTACCGGTGATATTTTTCAGATAGACACTCCTTATCTGGATACCCAAAGCAATGGTTTATCTTATCTTATTGACAAGTTTAAAGGCCAAAGTGTTTACAGCCATATAACCCTTGAAAAAGGTGAACGTTCAGCCTTAGCTAATCTCGCAAACGATTTACTATAGAGATGCAAAATTTCCTGTTTAGTGTGCGACGTAGACGAACCTTTACACAAAACAGGAATGGTTAATTTGAACAATAGAACATCTGAATGAAGAAATCAGAATTTCGAATGTTACTGAAATCAACTTTTGATTCTGTACTTTTTACTTCACTATTCGATTGTTCGAATGTTCTATTATTCAATTATTTTAAAAACCCTGATTCTGTAAATGTTGGTAGATGCATGCAGCAAATTAAAAACTACTCCTTGAAACAAAAATTTAGAATCGGGTGACCCATTGCACAAAACAGGTAGCAAACGACTTATTGTAAATTCGCAATTTACCTGGTAGATTCAACCGTAATTGATTCTTCTTTTTTCTGCGATATATTTTTTTCGGCTATGGCAGATGCTATATCTTTCATCAAATGCGGGCCTTCGAATATCATTCCGGTTATCATTTGTAAAAGGTCTGCCCCCGCATCTAATTTTTCCATAGCATCAGAAACCGTAAGGATTCCTCCACAACCAATAATAGTAAAACGATCCTTCCAGTTTTCTTTTGTTTTTCGAATCAGTTCAGTAGATAATTTCCGGCAGGTTTTACCGCTTAATCCTCCCCTATAGTTTTCCGGAGCTTCTTCAGGGAAGTCAGCATCTTCATATTTTTTGTTTAAATTCCCGATAACCACACCCTGAACCGGATATTTATCAATGACACTAAGCAGTTCATTAAATTCTTCCCATTTAAGATTAATAGGCATCTTTATATACACCGGCTTTTTTGTAGGTATTTGGGTAAGTTTATTCAATAGAGGCTCAAGCATCTCTGGTGTAGTAAAGCTTTCACCGCCGTGAACATTCGGACATGAAATATTAATCGTATAAAAATCCCCGATTTGCTCTTCATTCAATCGCCTGAAAGAATAACAGTAATCTTCAATTCCTTCTTCCATACTTGCACTTTGTGCATCATTGGTTTTGGCAATACTAATGCCCCAAATAAATCCTACGGGCTTTTTTGTCTTTTTAAGGTGTTGAATAATTGCTTCTACACCATCATTTTTAAGCCCTTTATAGACAACCAATGCCTGAGATTTAATCATTCGCTTTAGTCTGGGCTTTTCATTTCCTTTACAAGGCCGAGCAGTTACTGAGCCAATTTCTTCTCCTCCAAAACTGATACAGTCCAAAACATGGGCCAGCTTCCCATTGTAATCAAATCCGGCAGCTAATTGAAGCGGTAAATTATATTTTATTCCATCGACCTCCTTTTCAATAGAAGGACCTTTGTATTTGTAGGCTGAGGCTAATAGATGCCTGCCCAAACTCCATTTCCCGGCCTGATTTCCCAGTTTCACAAAAACATCATGCACATATTCAGGATCCATCTTGAATAGAATCGGTTTAAGCGCTTTTTTATATAATAATCGTATCATTAATAATTGAACTCATATAATGCTAAATTATTGTACGAACTAAAAGCAAATTTATGGCTGCTTAATGAAAGTAAATCAACTCATTAAACTCAGAAACAAACTTTTTCTTTCATTTTACTTCACTATTCGATTGTTCAATTGTTCTATTATTCAATTGTTTTAAAACCCTGATTCTGTAAATGTTGGTAGATGCATGCAGCAAATTAAAAACTACTCCTTGAAACAAAAAATTAGAACCGGGTGACCCATTGCACTAAACAGCAATGGTTGACTTGAACAATTGAACATCTGAATGAAGAAATCAGAAATTAGAACGTTACTAAACGTAACCCGTTTCTTTACTTTTTTGCTTATACAATATTTATACTTTTTTTATTTTATTTTACTTCAATATTCGATTGTTCAATTGTTCGAATGTTCTATTATTCAATTTTTTTAAAATCCTGATTCTGTAAATGTTAGTAGATGCATGCAGCAAATTAAAAAACTACTCCATGAAACAAAAATTAGAACCGGGTGACCCATTGCACAAAACAGGAAAAAATGACGAATTCTTTAACAAAAACCTTCAAACAAGTATTCAAAAAATTATACTAAAAAGGGTATCCGATAGCAATATTTAAAATCAAATTTTCTCTGAGCCACTCTCTTTTGAAAGGATTTATATCTGAAATAACCCACGCTTCTTCCAGCATCGGATTTCTAAGCGGGAAAGCCAGGTCAAAACGAAGTACAAAAAAGCTTAAATCAATTCTTAGACCAATTCCTGCACCTACGGCCAATGTTTCATAAAAATCATCCGGGTAAAACTTTTTCTCTTCTTCCACATCGAGATGTGCCCATTGCCATATATTGCCTATATCTGTAAATACGGCACCCTTAAACATGCCTGAAATAGGAAACCGATACTCAATATTTGATTCAAGTTTAATTTCACCTGTCCGGTCAAAGTAACTTATTTCCTCCTCCGGTGCATAGCTGCCCGGGCCAAGTCCTCTCGGCCTGAATGCCCTGATACTATTTGATCCACCGGTAAAAAACTGATAGATATAAGGCAAATACTCTCCGTTACCATAAGGTAAACCGGCACCGGCAAACAAACGAAAAACCAGTGTAGAAGATGAAAACTCTCCGAGATTCCAATATAAACGATAATCAAAATCAGATTTTATAAACTGATTGAAATTGCTACCAATAAATGTATAGAGACCTTCATCATTTTTTTCACTTACTATACTATTTATGCCTGAAAGTACATTTCCTGCTGTCTCTATATTAACATTGAGGTAGTGCCGAAACATTCTACTTTCCTTCATTTGTGAATTATAGAAAAAAGAATACCCCAATCCCAGAATAAACTGTTCTTCAAAAGACCGCTCTAAAAAAGGATTTCGTTCCAATTCTTCGCGAAAATCATCTGAAATATTATTTAATTGTAAAAAACGTAGCTGAAAAGGACTAATCACATGCCGAATTGTCTGAGTGTGTGGAATGCTGTACTGATACCTTAGGTTATAGTTATTCATTCTAAAAAATCCAACTCTGTTTATCAGCTGAAACCCGGCAGAAATGGTGGTTTTAGGTAAGCTCCATGTATTTCGCTGATTAATAAAATTCCGGGGTAGCAAACGAGGGAATTCCAAGCCTGTTTCCAATGAGAAATCATAGGCAAATAAACCTTGAAAATCACCGCCAATCTGTGTTTCAAAACCAAAGCTACCTTCAACATAAAAATGTTCAGCTCTGTTAAATAAATTTCTATTGACTACGCGGCTGTTCAAGACCGGGCCGGTAAAGTTATTTGATTTGGTTACAGCCAGTAACTCCGCAGAAAGAGAACGCTTTGGGAAATTAGTAGCAATCATATATAAATCCAATTTACCTTCACCTGCTTCTCTGAATTGGAGTTGTATAAACTGAAAAACACCTAACTCCATCAACTGTCTGTAGATTGCCCTGTGATTTGATCTGCTGTAGCGTTCTCCCGGCATCAAAGGTAAGTTTGAAAACATACTCGGATTATAGTTTTTATCCGGATCTATAATATAAAAATCTGAAACTATGGTATCTTTTGATCTGTCCGTATTATCACTATTTATTTCAAGATACATTTTATTGATATGAAAAACCTGCATATTCCTTTGAGGCAAATCTTCTTTATATTGAAGGGAAAGGTTTACTTTTCGATTACCGGCTGTTGTATCTGCTCTGAAAATCAGGTCATTCGCTGTGAAATAATAATAGCCGATTTCTTTCATTTCCTCTTCAATTCGTTGTCTTTCTTTTACCAAATTGTTCAGATTATACTGATCTCCACTTTCCAAAGTAGTATTAATCATCACCCGGTGAATATCCCGGGTAAAATTACTGGTATCCTGAAATGGTCTGTAAATATTATCTAAAGTGTAAAAAGGAGTTAACTCAACTCTGTATTTGATAGATGCCCGTTTATTTTTCGTTCTTAAGCTGTCGGTAACTACGGTCTCAAAAAATCCCAAATTTGCTGCCCTGTTGGATATTAGCCGCAAACGTCTTTCACGATTAACTTCATCAATTAGTACAGGCTCCTCACCCAATCTGTTTCTTAGTAAATATCTTAGCCCACGGCCGGTAGGTTCTCCTGCAATATTATAAAACCACAATCGTGCATAGAAAAGTTTAAAGACTTTCTTATTTGGTCCGGGTAACAATACTTTTTCAATTTCACTTTCCAGTCTTTTAATATCTTTGGAACGCACTTCTTCATCTCCGCTAAATTTTACTGAGCTACCCGTATAAAGCTTTTGATTTTCTTCCAGATGCTTATATGGGCTGCAGGAAAATAAAATTACAGAGGTCAGCAGCAGCAAAGCTCTCACAACGCTTTGAGTCCTCCATACAAATCCCTTTTTTAATATTTTATTCTTCACTGACATTCGTTTCTTCTTCTTTTCGTTTAGTGTTTCTGAAAAGCTCACCAAATGAATTATAATCTCTTTTAAAAATAATTCCTACTCCTGTTTCTATTAATTGACTTTCCGGAAAACTTTCATAGTCTTTTCGTCTGAACCCTTTTAATTTTAACCGACCGTCATCTGTAATTTTATACTCCAAAGTTATATCACCTGCCAGATCTCCCCAGCCCTGTTCTCTTGTTTCACCTTCCAACTCAACATTTCCTCCAACTTCCACACGCAAACGTTCATCTAAAAAAGAACGGGAAACCTGAATTTGCAAATCCGTTCTACCTACCTGTTCACCATTAGCAAAATCTTCATAGGAGTCAAGGTCAAAACTGATGTCTACACCCGGAATATATTGAGCACTTAATCGGTTTAGCTGTTGAGTGAGTATTCTGCTGGCACTGGTTCTTGCAGTAGATTCAATGCCACCGCCACCGCCTAATCCATCTCCGCTTTCCGGCAAAAACCTGTTTAAAATTAATAAAGAAAAAACTTGCTTATTCATTTCTGATTCATCGTTTCTCAGGTTTTGAATCTGACTGTAAACCAAACCATTTAAGGCTCCTCTTTCCTGTGGCGGCATTTCAATATCAAAGGTGATTTCAGGTTGTAATAACTCTCCTTTTAAACTCATCAAAACTTCAAATGGAAGCAGCTGTCTTACATTTCTGTTTTCGGAACTTCCTGATGGCATTCGCGACATTACCAAATCAGCCGCATCAGTCCTTATTTCATAAACCGCTTTTATATCCATTTCGGCATTTAAAGGGTCTCCAAACCAGTTTATACTACTTCCTTCAGAAATTTCAAATCGCCTTCTTACTGCATTGTAAAAACTCATTTGATAACTTCCGCCACTCAATTCATACCTTCCGCTCATAGATAAAATTCCGCTCTCATCCATCCCTACTGCCAGATTTCCACCACCCTGAATTTCTAAAAAATCATTTGCCCGCTCATCTATAACTACTTTCATTCGTACATCTTGTGAAATACGAACATTTGCATTAAAAACTACATTCTGAAACGGCAGCTCTACCTTATCCGGAAATTCAGCTATAGTGTCCGTTTTTGTATCTGAAACTCTACCAAACTCATCCAGGCGGACAAATTCAACAATACCCTCTTCTTCTATTACATCTACTTCTGAATCCGGAAGTATAATTGTTAAATCAGTTCCATCTTCAAGAACTAAAGTTGACTGTACCCTAGGACTGATAAGACTTCCTGTAAAATCAATATTTCCCCCAATAAATATACTGCCATAAAAAAGCTCATTATCATCCCTGGTCGTATTTAATACCCGGAAACGATTCGTCTGTATTCGTAAATCAAAAGTCGGATTTTCTAAGTTTTCCGCAGCTATTTTACCACTCAAAGTCAGGGTTCTGTTTTGGGCATCTCTTATTCGAAACTGATTAAAGCTGATATCGGTATTTTCAAAATCTATATGCTGATTATCTATAAAAAAATCTGTCTGTAAATAAGCAATTTTAGTTTCCATGTTCCTGAAGGTTATTCTACCACTCCATTCCGGATTTTCAATGGTGCCGGTTAAACGCATATTTCCATCAGCAAAACCTCTTAAATATTCTAAATCCTCTGTTACAAAATCTTCTGCAAGTGAGAGGTTTAGATTCTGTAAATTTAAGTCCAGGTCAAAAGCACTTTCCTGCTCTTCAAATTCTCCATCAACTCTTAAATTTCCGGCAGGGCCATCTAAAGTTATATCAAAAAAATAGGGACTTTCAATGCGTTTTTCAGCAGAAAGTGACAGTTTCCCGGCTTCCAAACCTGACAATATCAGATTGTCTATTTGCATATTCGCATTCCAATCAACTTCCGGCTCATAATCGTTCAGCTTACCGTCTAATTGAAGCAATCCTCCTATAGCAATATTCTCGTCTGCTATGAACTGATTTAAAAAATCTATTTCAAAATTATTTATTAACAAACGTAAGGGTAATCCTTTAGAGGACTCCCCTGTTTGCACTTCAACACGTTGATTCAAATATGAAAATACGAAATTCTGAGCCTCAAATGCATCCTTACGCATAAAAATTACATTTTCAGCCGGTATGTTCCAATAATTGCCGGCAATAAAAATACCGGATGTATCTACAGAAACTGAATAGCCATCTTCTTGCTCAAACATATGAAAACCTATCTTAAAAAAATCTGCATATAGACTATCTCTTAAAAGCAAGTTTGTTGTTAAGCGGTTCTCTTCAAAACGACTATGAATATTTGGTTTGTAAAAAGTGATACCTGCTGTGTTGATTTCATAAAAGTTTATATCCGCCAATAAACTATCTTCTGAAAACCTTAATTGAAGAAAAGTACTATCAAGATCTATTCCACTGACTACAGCTTTTGGCATAATCAATTCTACATTTGCTCTACTATCTATATTTGAAAACTCTGCATTTATATAAATATCATCCTCCTGAACTAAGAATTCAGCTAACCATTCACTTAAAATAGGATGAGCATTTACTTCAATTTCAGCATTGACATACTGTTGAGACTTTACTTCTAAAATATTTTCATCATCTAAATAAGGAATTTTAGTGGCAAGATGATAATAAAAAGCAGGATAAATACTATCTGCATCGAAAACTCCATCTGCCATTAAAGTAAAAAAGTCCCCGCGGGTATTTAAATTAAAATTTTTATCCTTGTATAAATATGAAAGCTCAAAACGTTCAAAAGCATAGAAATCCTGTTGCCTGTAAATGTCAGGTCCTGTTAACATGAGGTCCATTGAGGCATTTTGCCAATCAAAACCATTTATATTTAATGCTAAAGAAGCATTTTCAAATATTACAGAATCTTCTTGGAGTAAAAACCGGCTATCAAAGTAGTTGAGGTCGAAATTTACTAAAGCTGTCTGCAGTGTATCCGAAATTGTAAAGTCACCGCTCAATCTTGCATCAAGCAGGCTGTCAGTTATCACCAACAACATTTTACCTTTCTCATCTTTATAGCTCAGTGACAACTCAGGAGTTTGAAATACAGCTTCATTATATGAAAAATATTCTATATTCAGAAAAGCATCCAATGAATCTAAAGAGTAATCTCTATTCAATTGAACATATTGATCGGATTGAAAACTTAAATTACCAATTTCATCTATTTTAAGTATTTCACCTAACTTTATATCGCGACCTCTTAATTTATTGTTTAATACAATTTTACCTCCGGCTTCCCGCCATCTGATATTATTTTGAGCTACCGCACCATCAGCACGCAACTGCAATCCTGAATTACCTCTTTGCATTGAACCATTAATATCTCCTTTTAATGCAATCATAGAAGGAATATCAATACCGCCCTCCTCGACATCTGCTAAAGCATACATACCTCGCAGATCAGATTTTCGGGTGATAAATTCCTCAATCACTAATGTTCCACTTACTTTTTCCTCGTCAAATGTTTTCCATTCATTTACTAAAGCATTAAACTTAAGGCGGGTATGATTGCCTGCCAAGAGTGAAAAATCATGAACTTTCAGTATGTTATCTGATGATTTAGCAGTTATATTAAGTTTTAGATTTTCATCGAGTATAACTGCCTGACCCATATCCGGTATTTCATCAAAAAAAGAGCGAATCTTTTTAAGATTTAAATCCGCTGTCAGTTTCCCATCAAAGTCAGGAATGTCATCTAAATTAATAAGTGCATTTACTGTAGGCAGCAAAAACTCAGCATCTAATGAACTATCTAATGTGCGCAATTTTAAATTTTTCAGCTGAGTTGAGCTTTCATTTGATGAAATATTCAGACTGAAATATTCCAATTCGTATTCCATAAATTTTTCAAAAGTCAGTTTTTGGATATCAACTTCCCCGTAAAAACTTTCATCAAGAACAATTTTATCAATTCCCAGCTCTATGGCAGAACCTTCAAAAGTAAAATCTTCAACATTATCAATAGTTTGCTTAAAGCTTATATTATCAATCTTCCAGTTTAAACTTCCCCAGTCAATTTTAAAAGGAAGGCTTAAAATCGTTTCTGTTTGTGATATCAATTCATCTTCATCAATATCTACATCCTTTACAATTATTTCATCAGACCCTTTTATATTTTGATGTATATAGGCATTAAAACCCTCCCAGCTCAGAGATTTTCCATTCAAATCTTTATCAAGTAGTAAATCATAAATCTCAAATACAGTCCAGTTTAACTGATAAATATCTTTATCATTATTGAGAGAAATATTAGTAGTGATATTATTTAGTTGTAAATTCCCCAATGATACAAATGGCAAAAACAATTCTGTTTCTTCATCATCTTCAACCTCTTCAATACCCGAATCATTCATTATAACTTTAGCAGTTAGACCATCTACGAGCAAATGATTTATATTGTAAATATTTTCAACAAAATCAATCTCATTAGCTCTCAAACTAAGATTTTTCAGTAAAACATTAAAAGTATCTTTCCTTAACTGATCCTGATAGGTAAGATCCAGATTTTCTAAACTAATCCGTCCCATAGTAAAACCCCATGATGCTTCACCACTTTCCTCTTCTTTCTCCACCGCTTCATCCGAAACAAACTTATCTATGATAAAATCAAAATTAAAAGAGGTTTCTTCTCCAATCAATCTATTTTCAACAATTGCATTCAGGTCTTTAATATCCAGCTTATAGAGGTTAATATTTTGTTGGAGTAAAGAACGCACAGACAAATTGCCTGAAAGCTCATGAAACTCCGCTATTGTTTGGTTCTGCTCGTCTGTAATTTTGAAATTTTGAATCGTCAACCCTAAAGGAAAGCGGTAATAAATTTTTTCAACTTCAACTTCCAGCTCATATTGGCTATATAAAAAATTGGTTGTTTTATCTGCTAAAAAACGTGCGCTACGATCTGTTTGAAGAAAAATAAAAATAAAAAATACTACAGCTAAAAATAGTGCAACTAAAGAGGTGATAGCTAAAAAAAAATATTTTAGTATTTTATAATACAATGATGAGTTTTTAAAACGTTACTGCAAATATAACCCTGCAAAGAGTATTTTATTTAAAATACATTGCAAAATCTGTAGATTCAATGATTTAAACTAAATTTTATTGGGAATTTAAAAAAAATATTTTTTTATTAGTTTAAAGTTTTTAATTTGACCGGGAATCTATTTTTGAAGAATAAAATAGCTACTTTTGGAATCCATACAAACAAACAAAATGACTAACAAAGAGTTGAGTAAAATGTTTCAGTTACTCGCTGACATAATGGAAATATATGGTGAAAATGTATATAAAATACGTTCATATTCAAATGCTGCATTTAACTTAAATCGTCTAAGCGAGCCGTTGACTGAAATTCCGATGAATAAATGGAAAGATATTCCCGGCTTAGGGAAGGCAATTATTCAAAAGATTGAGTCAATAATGGAAAAGGGTGAATTGGATTTATTAAACGCCTATCTGTTAAAAACGCCATCAGGTATTTTAGATTTAATACAAATCAAAGGACTGGGACCCAAAAAAATTCAAAAGCTTTGGAAAGAATTAGGCATTAGTTCGCCGGTAGAACTGCTCTATGCTTGCAAAGAAAACAAACTTTCAAACATAAAGGGCTTCGGATTAAAAACGCAAGAAAAATTCCAACAGGCCATAGAATTGTATTTACAAAACAAAAACAAACTTCATTTACATACAGCCCTTCAGGAGGCAGCTTTTTTGATGAACAAATGGAATTTAGCACACCCTAATTATGAAATCATTCCCTGCGGTCAACTGAGAAGAAAATCTCAAACTATCGACAAACTGGAATTCTTAGCCATTCATGATGATTTAAACGAACTTATCCAAAATCTTGAAAATTCTGCTTACGAAAAAATAAAAGAAGGTTATTACGAAAAAGAAATTAATGATGGCCCTCCGGTAGGAATATACATTTCTTCCACTACGGAAAAAGGGCTAAATTTATTGAAGTCTACCGGTCCCCAATCATTTTACAAAGCAGTAATTAAAAAATCAAGTGCTCGTTTTAAGAAAGAATCAGAAATTAACATTTTTAAGAAAGCCGGACTCCCTTATATTTATCCTGAATGCCGGGAAAACTTAAAGTCTCTGGAAGCTGATTCAGAAACTATGGAAAATCTTATCTCAAACGAAGATTTCAGAGGCCTCATTCACTGTCATTCAAATTATAGTGACGGAGTGAATAAGCTAAAGGATATGGCAGAAGCCTGTATTGAAATGAATTATGAGTATATGTTAATTAGCGATCACTCAAAAACCGCTTTTTATGCAAATGGACTTTCTGAGGAAAGCATTCTCAAACAACATGAAGAAATTGACCGTCTAAATGAAAATTTTGAAAATTTTATAATATTAAAAGGAATAGAGTCTGATATTTTAGCTGATGGAAGTCTTGATTATGATGATGATTTTTTGAAAAAGTTTGATGGAGTGATAGCTTCAGTACACAGCAATATGCAATTAAATGAAGAAAAATCTACTGCCAGATTAATCAAAGCTATTGAACATCCTGCTACCAGAATTCTCGGTCATCTTACCGGCAGACTCTTATTATCCAGAGAAGGTTATCCGGTAAATCATAAAAAAATTATAGAAGCTTGTGCAAAAAACAATGTGGCTATCGAACTAAATGCTAACCCTTACCGTTTAGATATCGATTGGAAATGGTTGGATTACATGTTAGAAAATGATGTGTGGCTGTCAGTTAATCCCGACGCTCATAGCATTGAAGGCATAGAAGACACAATCTACGGAATCTGGATGGCAAGAAAAGGTTTATGGCCTCGTGAGAAACTTTTAAATGCTTTATCCGTTAAAGATTTTAAGAATTTTTTGAAAATTAACTAATTTTGTAATCAAATATATCACTATGAACGGACAAACAAATACAATACTATTAGGAGTAATTGCTGTTTTATTATCAGCACAAGTATTAATCGGTATGACAGCCCCAAAAGTAAACACATCTGTCAGACCGGCTTCTAATGCCACTACAACCGAATCAAATCCGCAGCAAGCATCTGCCGATCCGGTTCAAATGGATTTTAACAACAATGCAGACCAAATGGAAGCTGCTGCTACTCCGGAATTTTCCGGCCCTACAACTTCTATATCTTTTACCAAAACAAATCATGACTTTGGAACGCTTAAAGAGGGAATTAGAGTTAATGAAAAATTTAAATTTACCAACACAGGAAGCGAGCCTCTGATAATTACAAATGCAAAAGGATCTTGCGGATGTACCGTACCCGATTATCCGAGAAATCCAATTCCTCCGGGCGGTACCGGCGAAATTGTTGTTGAATATAACAGCACCAACAGAAGCGGAAACGTTACAAATACAGTAACTATTACAGCTAATACTCAACCGGCTGAAACAACACTCAGAATTTCTGCAAATGTGGTTAAAGAATCTTAATTTAATTAATAACTAAATCTATCAGGCCTTTACCTAATAAGTAAAGGCCTTTTTAGTATGGCGAGAATTTTAGCATTAGATGTTGGTGGGAAACGCACCGGAATAGCTGTAACCGACCCGTTACAGATAATTTGTACTGCTTTGGATACGGTTCAAACAGTAAATTTAATGGACTATTTAACCGATTATATTGCTAAAGAAGATGTAGAGAGTATAGTAGTCGGATACCCTGAAAACAATAATCTGCCTACTGACTCAAGCCCGATAATTGCAAAGGTTATTAAACAGATAAATAAAAAATTCCCGGATATGCCCTTACACACAGTAGATGAGAGCTTTACTTCTAAAAATGCACGAAAAATACTGGTGGAAAGTGGTTACAAAAAAAAAGACCGTCAAAAAAAAGAAAATACAGATAAAATCAGTGCGGTTTTAATTTTAAAAACTTTTTTAAATGAAATATAAATTATGTCTGTTCTTCCAATAGTAGCATACGGTGATGCTGTATTAAGAAAAACCTGTAAAAAAATTGAAAAAGATTATCCTGATCTTGACAATTTAATTCAAAATATGTTTGATACTATGTATCATGCTGAGGGAGTCGGTCTGGCTGCTCCACAAATTGGGCTTTCTCTCCGATTGTTTGTTATCGATACTATTCAATTGGTAGATGAAAAAGATAACGAAAGCCCTAATACCGGATTTAAAAAAGTTTTTATCAATCCGGAAATATTGGAAGAAAGCGGTAAAGAATGGGCGTATGAAGAGGGTTGCTTAAGTATTCCTAAAGTTCGTGAGATAGTTCACAGAAAAGAACATATTAAAATCCGCTATTTTGATGAAAACTTTACAGAACATACCGATGAATTTACGGATATTCACGCCAGAGTGATACAACATGAATATGATCATATAGAAGGTATTTTGTTTACCGATCACATTTCAGTTATTAAAAAAAGATTGCTCAAAGGCAAGCTGGATAAAATAAGCAAAGGAAAAGTGAAAATACATTATAGAATGAGGTTCCCTTCTTAAAAATAAACTTATTTTAAATCCATCCGTTTGTGTTGACATGCAAATAAACTTTAATGACATAATGGAGATGGATAAAAGATTCCGGGCCAATCTGATAAATTCAGTTTGGGGAGTCAGAACTATCCACTTGTTAGGAACCCGCTCAAAAGAAAATATACCAAATCTCTCTTTAGTGAATTCTGTTTTTCACCTTGGTGCCAACCCTCCCCTAATGGGTTTTGTTATGCGTCCGCTTACTGTTCGAAGAGACAGCTGGAATAACTTATTGGAAAATCCTTTTTTCTCTTTAAACTCCGTGCAGGAAAGTTTTCTTAATAAAGCACATCAGTGCTCGGCAAAATATGATGCTGAAGTGTCTGAATTTGAAGCATCCGGACTTACAGAAACGCACGATAATGATTTACCTGTTACTTATGTAAAAGAAAGTGCAGTAAAAATATCACTCGAGATGAGAGAAAACTTTGAAGTAAAAAGCAATAATACTATCATTATCACCGGGGAAGTAAAAAAACTCTTTATAGATGATGATTACATAGATGAAGAGGGGAATTTTCAAGCTGAAAAAGCCGGCATTTCCGGTGTTGCAGGACTCAATGAATACTATAACTTCCGAAAAGTCAAAAACCTGCCTTATGCACGACCTTAAGATTTAGTTGTAAAGTTTTGTTAGAATACCTCGGAACTAAGACTCAAGAAAGAAAAATGGAAAAAGTGCTTCGCATGACCAAAGAGT
>REEL01000156.1 GCA_007695095.1 Chitinophagaceae bacterium
TGTCGTGATTGCGTTCCGGTTTTCTTGTTTTATTGGACAATCCCTCAAGGCCCGACTAACGGCACGACAGGCTTTTGTATTTATATTTTAGATAAACTTTAAGCTTAAAGACCATAAAGAAGCCGTTTTGCAGAAGGGATGCGGCCTTTATTCCGGACTTGGGGTACCCGCTGCTTGAATCTTGCGTGAAAAATTTTACTGTCCGACGTCAGGAGTTTAAAATTTTTAGCAAGTGAAAGCATAGCGGGTCAAGGAGGAATTCAGCCGCAATTTTTTTGTTAACCCTTTTTTTCTAAAAAAAAGTTAGAAAGGTTTATAAATGGGAAATTTATAATGTCAACGGATTTATGCAGTTTCAAAACTTTCCATTGGAGGACAAACACAAAACAAATTCCTGTCACCGTATGTATTGCTGACCCTGCCAATAGGTACCCAAAACTTCTTTGACTTTAGCCAGACTTTCGGATAAACTGCCTGTTCTCTTGTGTAAGGGTGTCCCCAGGAATCAGAAGTTGCATGATTAGCTGTATGAGGTGCATTTTTTAACACATTATCAACCTTATCAGCTTTCCCGCTTATCACCTCTTCTATTTCTTCCCGAATACTTATCATTGCGTCACAAAAGCGATCCAGTTCATCTTTATCTTCACTTTCTGTAGGCTCAATCATCATAGTACCCGGTACCGGAAAAGAAACAGTGGGAGCATGAAAACTATAATCTATCAAACGCTTTGCAACATCTTCAACTTCTATATTTCCATCTCTTTTAAACCCTCTTAAATCAATAATTAACTCGTGGGCAGCTCTGCCTTTTTCACCGGTGTATAAAATTTCATAATAAGGTTCTAAGCGAGTCTTAATATAATTTGCATTTAAAATTGCCATTTCTGTTGACTTGCGCATACCTTCAGCTCCTAATAGTCGAATGTAAGCATAAGATATTAACAAAATTGAAGCACTGCCAAAAGGAGCGGCAGAAACAGCCGGAATTGCTTTTTCACCACCGGTTTTTAAAAGCTTATGCCCCGGTAAATACGGTGCTAAATGAGCTGCAACACAAATTGGACCCATACCCGGACCTCCCCCGCCATGAGGAATACTAAAGGTCTTGTGTAAATTCAAATGACAAACATCCGCACCAATTTTTGCCGGACTGGTCAAACCAACCTGAGCATTCATATTTGCTCCATCCATATAAACCTGTCCGCCGTATTGATGAATTATTTCACAAATTTCCTGAACTGCTGACTCAAACACACCATGCGTCGAAGGGTAGGTTATCATCAGAGCAGCCAGTTCATCTTTATATTTTTCTGATTTTTGTTTTAAATCTTCAACATCAATATTGCCATAATTATCACATTTTACTACAACGACTTTGAACCCTGCCATAACAGCACTTGCCGGATTCGTTCCGTGTGCAGATGAAGGAATTAAAACAACTTTACGCTGTTTCTCACCTTTATCATGTAAATAAGCTCTAATCACCATCAAACCCGCATATTCACCCTGAGCTCCACTGTTTGGCTGTAGTGAAGTTGCACTAAAACCGGTGATAATATTCAAATATTCCTCAAGTTCTTTTACAATTTCAGTATATGCCTGCGCCTGCTCAGTTGGTGCAAAAGGATGCAAAGCTCCAAATTCCGGCCAGCTGACTGCCTGCAATTGTACTGCAGCATTTAATTTCATAGTACAACTACCTAAGGGAATCATAGATGTTGTAAGTGATAAATCTTTATTTTCCAAAGATTTTAAATAACGCATCATCTTGGTCTCAGTATGATACATTTGAAAAACAGGATGCTGTAAAAAGCTTTTTTTCCGAACAAGCTTCTCTTCAAGTATTACAGGATAATGCTCAGTTAATCCGATATCTTTGAAGCTTTTACTTTTTGCCTGATAAAAAACCTCACATATTTCAATCAAATCTTCTTCCAGTGTGGTTTCATCTAAGGCAATTCCTATTCTGTTTCTTTCTCGGTCGTAATTAAAGTTAATTTCTTTTTTTAAGGCTATACGCTCAATAGAATCCATCAAATCTTTATCTTCTGAAGTATCTATGGATATTGTATCAAAATATTGAGAATTGAGCTGCTTATAACCGGCTTTTTCCAGTAAAGTCTGCAATTTAACCGATTTTTTATGAATTGACTCTGCTATATTGTACAAACCAACCGGACCATGATAAACGGCATAAGCTCCTGCCATTATAGCCAAAAGTGCCTGTGCAGTACAAATATTACTGGTGGCTTTATCTCTTTTTATATGTTGTTCACGGGTTTGAAGAGTCATACGGTAACATTTATTACCGTGAGCATCAAGTGAAACCCCTATTATTCTACCGGGTACTGAGCGGACATATTCTTCTTTTGTTGCAAAAAAAGCAGCATGAGGACCACCATATCCCATAGGTACGCCAAAACGCTGTGTATTACCAACTACCACATCTGCACCCCACTCACCGGGAGGAGTAATCATAGTCAAACTCAATAAATCTACTGCCATGACAACAACTAAACCCTTTTCCTTCATTGCAGAAATTTGCCGGCTGTAGTCATGCACCGCACCGTCAATATCGGGATTCTGAATAAAAACACCAAAGAAACCATCCTCATCCCTGAAGTTTTTAGGATCACCATAAACAATTTCTATTCCGAGTGGCTCAGCTCTCAATTCTAAAATATCTCTGGTTTGCTTGTAAGCATTTTTATCAACAAAAAACTTTGTATCCGGATTCTTTTTTCCTTTATTTCCTACTTCATAAGCCAATGACATTCCTTCAGCTACTGATGTTCCTTCGTCTAGTAAAGAAGCATTTGAAAGCTCCATACCGGTCAATTCAGAAACCATCGTCTGAAAATTCAGCAACGCCTCTAATCTACCTTGTGAAATTTCAGCCTGATAAGGAGTGTACTGAGTGTACCATCCCGGATTTTCAAATATATTTCTTTGTATGACCGGGGGCGTAAATGTATTGTTGTATCCAAGACCAATATAACTTCTGAAAACTTTATTCTTAGAAGCTTTCTTCTTTAACATGCGCACATATTCATACT
This sequence comes from Chitinophagaceae bacterium, assembly GCA_007695095.1. Taxonomy (NCBI): domain Bacteria; kingdom Pseudomonadati; phylum Bacteroidota; class Chitinophagia; order Chitinophagales; family Chitinophagaceae; species Chitinophagaceae bacterium. Next base: position 3,060 of record REEL01000156.1, read on the forward strand.
CACTTATTGCTTTGGGACCCGAAAGTGATTTGTCAAGTCGTATTGATTTCGGGATTGTTTCATCAATTAACTGCTCAATTGAATCGGCACCGATTATTTTTAACATGTCTTCTTTCTGATCCTTGTCCGGACCTATATGTCTGATGTCAAATGACCCTGTGTTCTCTCTGTTCATTTTCAATTTTTTTGCAAATTTAAGACTATTGTAAGGACTATTTAAGCTATAATTTAAAATTATTTTTCTCTTAAATAATCGCCATTATAAAAACCCTAAGCTATCTTTATTGTTTAAAGATTTTTGAATTGACAACTACATTAATTGAATAATGGTAAGTAAAATCAGGAATTACAAAAAAAATTACTGCAATTCAAACGAAAAATAACTAAAAGACGTTTTAGATTTGTGAATAATAAAAATGCCCTTTTTACGATTTAACATCCGGTACATTTTTAGATTTAAACTTGGCTTTAGCTTAAAAGATTGAACTAACGAAACAAATAATTTTATGAAAAAGAACTTTCTACATTGGTTTTTTTTAATTGCCTTCCTCGCCGTTTCCCTTCCGGCATTTTCAACAGGAATTAAAATTCAATTTACTGTTGATGGCTTTAAGGATACAACTGCTTTGATTGCCTATCATTTCACTGATAAGCAATATGTCAGTGATACGGTAAAAATTGATAGCAGAGGTCGCTTTGTCTTCGAAAGAGATACAATGCTGCAAGGAGGTATATATATGGCGGTTATGCCCGATCAGCGGTATTTTGAGTTTTTAATTAATGGGACAGAAACAAACTTCAGTTTAGAAACCAGCAAAAGTGATTACATTAAAAATATGAAAGTAAGAGGCTCAAAAGAAAATCAGGCTTTTTACGAGTATTTAAAATATATTACTCCCAAAGGACGGGAAGTTGAACAAAGAAGGCGTAGGATGGCTAATGCAGACAGTGAAGAAAAGATAGATGAAATACGCGCAGAAATACAGTCCATAGAGAAAAGTGTAAGAGATTACAGAAGGGATGTTGCAAAAAAGCACAATGGGACATTTTTATCAAATCTTTTAAATGCAATGGAAGAACCGGAAATTCCTGAGGTTCCGGAGGGTGAAGATCCCCAAATGTTTCGTTATCAGTATTATAAAACTCACTTTTTTGACAAAGTAGATTTCAGTGATTCCAGATTGTTAAGAACGCCTATTTTCCATAGCAAAATTGTTCAATATATTGAAAGATTAACCCCTCAGCACCCTGATTCACTGATACAAACAGCTGATTATCTGGTGGAAAAAGCAAGAGCAAACAAAGATATTTTCAGACATGTAGTTGTACATATAACCAGCACCTTTGAAAGGCATAAAATCATGGGTATGGATGCCGTATTCGTCCACATGGTTGAAAATTATTACTCCGGTGATCAGGCTTTTTGGATGGATGAAGCCCGTCTATTGAGGATAAGAGATAGAGCGAGCACTTTAAAACCATTATTAATTGGTAAAAAAGCCCAAAATATCCGACTGCAGGACACAAATGGTAATTGGCATTCCCTATTAGATGTAGATGCAGATTATACCGTATTATACTTTTGGGATCCGGATTGTGGGCATTGTCGCCGTTCAACGCCTAAGTTGAAAACAATGTATGACGAGTTGAATGAAGATGGTGTTGAAATTTTTGCCGTTACTACTGAAAGAGAGCTGGAAAAATGGAAGAATTATGTTGATGAGCATAATTTAAACTGGATAAATGTAGCTGATCCCGATTTTAGAAGTAATTTCAGAAATCATTATGATATTAATGCAACACCGGTTGTCTTTCTTTTAGACGAAAACAAAAAAATTATTGCTAAAAATTTAGGTGTTGAACAACTGCATGAATATCTAAAAAGGCTGATTGCCGATAAACAGCAATAATATTAAATTCATTTTTGGTTGAACTTTCATTGACGATAGTTAAGTGACTATTAAATTTATTATTAATTTTGTCTTTTAATAAAAAAAGAAATTCATCCGCAAAACACGAAAACAAATGATTAATAATAAGAATAAATCAGCGCTGATACTAATTTTTGGATTTATTTTCATTGGTACATTTCTCCGCTTACTTCCAACACCACCTAATTTTGCTCCTATTGGAGCTTTGGCACTCCTCGGAGGAGCATTCTTGTCAAATAAAAGGTTAGCTATTTTATTACCATTAGGTGCTTTATTTTTGAGCGATTTAATCTTTCAATTGACTTTTATGGCAGGAATTCAACCTATCAAAGGATTCTACGGTATGATGCCTTTTGTGTATTTATCTTTTATATTTATAGTTTTAGCCGGTAGAAGTATTCTTAAAAAAGTATCATTCAGCAGATTAGTAGGTGGTGGACTCGCAGCCTCTATTATATTTTTCACTGTTTCAAACTTTGGAGTTTGGCTTACCGGCTTTTATACCTATTCCTTAGCCGGATTAGGTGCTTCTTATGCTGCTGCAATCCCTTTCTTTCACTATAATGTATTAGGTGATTTAAGCTTTACTTTTGTTTTGTTTGGAGCATTTTATATGATAAAAAGCTATCACCCTGCTTTCCAAAAAGTAACCTCATAGGAAGTTTTATTAATGTTAATTGATAATCCGCTTACACTAATTATAGCTGCTATCATCTTATTCAGCTATGCTTTTTCCAGATATCTCGAATACCTGAACAATACTTGTCGTGAAACTAAACCACCTCAAAATGTTAAAGGTGTTTACTCCCGTGATGAATATGAAAAATCACAAGCTTATGAAAAAGAAACCGGTCGGTTTGCCTTTATAACTTCCAGTTTTAGTACGATTATTGTTTTAACTTTTCTGATGTTTGGTGGCTTTGGCCTGCTAGACGATTTTGTGAGAAATTATACCGGCCATCCTATAACGATTGCTCTTTTATTTTTTGGAATTTTAAGTACAGTAAGTTTTTTTATTAATTTACCTTTTACTATTTACGAAACTTTCAAAATTGAAGAAAAGTATGGCTTCAACAAGACCACTCCCCGTACTTTTGTGATTGATATTCTAAAATCAGGAGTAATTAGTGCCCTTTTAGGTGGCTTTTTATTAGCACTTCTCATACTACTTTTAGAAAATGCAGGAGCTTGGTTTTGGCTTTTTGCATGGATTTCTGTAACTGTCATTTCACTATTCATTTCTAATTTTTATACAAGTCTTTTATTGCCGCTTTTCAATAAATTAACACCTCTGGAAGATGGCGAATTAAAAGAAAAAATTGAAGCTCTTTCCCAAAAAGTAGATTTTCCTCTTACTCAAATCTATATAATGGACGGTTCTAAACGCTCATCTAAAGCAAATGCTTTTTTTAGTGGTATGGGGAAAAAGAAAAAAATAGTTTTATTTGACACATTAATTGAAAAGCTTGAAGTGGATGAGATTATAGCTGTATTAGCTCATGAAATTGGACATTATAAGAAGAAACATATTATCAAAAACCTGATTTCCGGTGCTGTAAATCTACTGCTGCTATTTGTATTGCTCGGATGGGCAGTTGAGTCAACCTTACTTCCGGAAGCTTTAGGGGCAAAGCATACTGAGTATAACATTCATTTATCTCTTATTGCTTTTAGTTTTTTATACACACCACTTTCAATTATTACCGGCATTTTCAGTAATGTACTCTCCCGTAAAATGGAATTTGAAGCAGACAGTTATGCTGTAAGCATTTTCAAAAAATCTCCCATGATTACAGCATTAAAAAAGCTGAGCAAAGATCATTTAGCTAATCTGACGCCTCATCCGTCTTACGTTTATATTTATTATTCGCATCCTCCACTTAGCAGTCGTATAGATAATATTGAAAAAACTCAATCACCTTAGATTAAAAAAGTTGAGATTTTAAGAGTGATTTTAGTTTTATTAAATTAAATTTGTCGTTTTCACAGCAAAATCATGGGTAACTATATTATTTTAAAAATGTGTTATCTATTGAATAAAAAGCAATTACATTAAAGTTTAAGTCGGAAATTAATGAAGATTATATCAGAAAATAACCCTTACTATAAATCACTGGAAGCAAAAGTTCGTTGTGAAAAAAATGTTTTCATTGCACATAATGCAGTTGTTATTGGTGACATTCAGCTTGATGAACATGTTTCTATTTGGTATAATGCTGTTTTAAGAGCAGACTTTGACAAAATCCACATAGGAGAAAGTACAAATATACAGGAAGGTGTTTTAATACATGTAGATCCCGGCAAACCGGTAACAATAGGAAAAGAAAACATAGTTGGTCATGGAGCTATGATTCATGGATGTACAATTGGAGATCATAATCTCATTGGCATTAAATCAACTGTATTAAATGGCGCAAAAATTGGAAACGGTTGCATAATCGGAGCTCATACTTTGATTACAGAAAATATGGAAATTCCTGATTACAGTATGGTTTTAGGAAGCCCGGGGAAAATAGTGAAAACTTTACCTCCTGAAGTTATTGAAAAAATAAAGCTGGGTGCTGCTGTTTACAGAAATGAAGCTTTAAAATATATAGAGCAATTTAAATAAACGGATGGAAAGAAGAAGAGAAAGAAGACAAAGAAAAGTCCGGATATTGATTATTCGATTTAGCTCAATTGGGGATATTGTGCTCACTACACCGGTAATACGCTGCCTGAAAGAGCAAATCCCAAATGCCGAAATTCATTTTTTGACCAAGAAAAACTTTAAAAATATAATTGAAAACAACCCTTATATAGATCAGACACACTATTTAAGAAAAAGTCTGGCTGATACAATCTTTAAAATTCAAGGTATCAGATTTGATTATATAATTGATTTACATAAAAGCCTGAGAAGTTTTTGGTTTCGTTTTAGTCTAATGGGAACGAGTTACACATTTGATAAACTGAATGTACAAAAATGGATGATGGTGAATTTTAAAAAAAACAATTTACCTGACCTGCATATAGTTGATAGATACATGGAGACTGTCAAACCTCTGGGAGTAAAATATGACGGAAAAGGACTGGATTTTTTCCTGAGTAAAGCAGATCGTATGAATGTAGATGATTTACCTGATAACTTCAAAGATGGATTTGCCAGTATTGTAATTGGAGCAAAACATAATACAAAACAAATACCCAGCTTTATTCTGGAAGACACAATCGCCAATTTAAGCATACCGGTAGTTTTGTTAGGTAGTAAAGTGGATTTCCCGAAAGCGGATAAAATAGTTAAAAAATTTCCGGCAAATCAGGTATTTAATGCCTGTGGTAGATATAATTTAGGTGCATCAGCTTCATTTTTAGAAGCTTCTAAATTTGTTATAACACCTGATACCGGTTTAATGCATATCGCCGCTGCATTTGGAAAAGATATAATTTCATTGTGGGGGAACACAATTCCGGCTTTTGGAATGACCCCTTTTTATGCAGATAATTTCGAATCTCGGGAGAAAAATAAAATTATTGAAGTTACAGATTTAGATTGCCGGCCTTGTTCAAAATTAGGTTTTAGAAAATGTCCTAAAAAACATTTTAAGTGCATGAGACTACTTGATGCTGTTGATGTACTGGAAGCCCTAAAAAATTTCCCTGAGCATAAAGTTCTTATAAAAGCAGATATTTAACGAAAATTTTATTTGCTACTTTTGATTACCGAAAAATTGTCTTAATTTTCAGCTTGGAACACATATTACTATAAGAAATGAAAAATCAATTATGCTAACTCGATTACTTGTATTTATTTTCCTGTTTCAAACAGCTTTCTCCATAGCTCAAAACACCACTGATATTGAAATTGAGAACTTCAGTAATATGGATAATATTTTTTCTGAAATATTAATTGAGTCTTCCCCCTGGCAATTGACGGAGTGGAAAAAAATTAATAAAGAAAATGGAAAACTTGAAAGTACCGAAATAGAAAATTTGGTTTATCAATTTAATGAAGATCAAACATTTCAAATTACTTCTGAAAGCTATACGCTTAGAGGTGATTGGGAAATTATCGATAAAAATTTATACCTTATTGAGAAAGGTGCTACTATAAAAAAATCTCATTCTATTATTCGCATGGAAAGAATGGCTTTTTCTCTTGAAAAAGCTTCTGATACACCGGAATTATCAAGAATCTCTTTCATTTCTAAAGACAATTAACGACCGTCTAATTTAATTTAAATGAATACTAAATCAGCTTTAACGTTATTCGTATTTATATTTTCATCTATATTTTTTACATATTTAAGTGCTCAGGAGCCATGCGGTTTTATATATGTTACCACTGATGGAGGTCAAAGCACTCAGGGTACTAAGGCAAATCCTGCAACCATTATAAGAGCTGTTGAACTGGCAAATACCACTCCCAGAAATCATATAAAAATACAGTCCGGAACTTATAACGTTCCTCAAAAACTAATCATTTCAGAAGATAATATTACTCTTGAAGGAGGTTTTGACGGTCAATGGAATAAAACCAGTATAAACACAAATACGGTTATCAATATTATCCCATCTTTAGAAAGTGTAACCATTGGAGGTGTTTTAGTCCGGCATTTAATCGGGATAGAAATCAATGGGGCTGCTGATGTTTCTATTCGCGATATGGTGATAAACACATTAAACACAAATATCGGCACGCATACAAACCGCCGGGGTCATTCAATTTATGGAATATATGCTATAAACAGTCCCGGATTATACACCAGCAGACTAACCGTGACAACCGGAAGTGCCAGTGATGGAGCGCCTCCACCTACTGCTGCAAATGGTTCTAATGGTAGTGGTGGTGTATGTGGTACAAGGGGAGATTGCGATCTGGCGAGAGCTGAAGGACATGGAGGAATAGGAGGTATTGGTGCCGGAAATCCTGCTCCAAGTGCAACTGGTGGAGCAATTGGTAATCAGTGGGACAATTCAGGATGTAATCGGGTTACAGGAGTAAACGGACAAAACGGGAGTCCCGGACCTAATCTGCGTGCTGGTGGCAATGGAGGTGGCGGAGCTTCAGGTGGAAGAAGAGGTCCCGGTAGTTCAACTCCGGGCAATGGCGGAGTTGGTGGTATTGGCGGTGCCGGAGGAGGAGGAAATCCCGGAGGCAGTAATGGTGGCTCAGGCGGAATTGCAGATTGTCAGAATGCGGGATGCCCCTCATTAAATAATTTAAATGATCATGGCAGACGCGGAGCAAATGGGGCTAATGGTAATAATGGAAATTCTTTCAATTCTGCCGTTCAGCTCAACAATGGAAATTTTAACAATTTCTATATACCTGTCTTAGGCCAAAATGGAGGACATGGAGCCGGAGGAAGCGGTGGTCAGGGCGGTGGCGGAGGTGGCGGCGAGAACAACCCAAACGTAATTTTCAGCTGTAGTGACGGGAGTGGGAATGGCTGTGCAGGTATCGATGGTTCAGGTGCCGGAGGTGGCGGTGGCGGTGGCGGCGGTCAAGGGGGCGAAGGTGGACAAGGAGGTGGAGCGGGTGGCTCTGCATTTGCACTATATACTGTCAATTCACCTAACTACAATATATTTCAAACAACATTGAATCCGGGAAGTGCGGGACAAGGAACAACCGGAACTTCAGGTGGCTTAGGCGGCAACGGTGGTATGGGTGGATTCGGTGCAAGAGTTACAAATAATCATGGTTCAAGACCTACTTTCCCCTCTTGTGATGTTGACTGGAACTATAACGGTACTTGTGCTTCAAATGGATGCAGTAGCGGAGAAACAGGAGCCGGTGGTGCCGGAGGTCGTGGAGGAGATGGCGGTAATGGTGGTTCCGGACAAGGAGGAACAAATGGAGTTAGCCAAAATCATCACGATGTAAATACAGGTGTAGTAGCATCCTCTACCCCTATTTCAACTTTTCCCGTAGATATGTTTGCTAACGTAAATCTCGGTTGTACAAATTCAGAAATTTTACTGAGTAAAACCAGCTCTAACAACTGGAATCTAGGTTTAGACGGCTTTTTATCACCCGATCTTGAAGATGGGATAAGCTCTTATTCACTTAGTGACAATAATGTCTTAGCTTATTACACCTCCACAGGACTAAAAGATGTAAGTATAGGAACTCAAACTTACCCTTCATTTATCCAAATTACAGAAAACAGGCCTTTGCCTCAAATAGACCTTTCTGTTAATCAATTATGTGCCGTCGATAGCTTTTCACTGAGCACAACTACTTCGGGAGCAGAATATCTTTGGGAAATACAGGAAAAACCAATTGTTTCCACCTCTAATCCTACAGCTGTTTTTATAAGTTCGGATCAAAACCCCGGCTTAATTAGTCTTCCAGGTGCAGGCAATTATCAGATAAGATTAAAAGTAAGAGATGAATGTTGCGGCTGGTCAATACCGGTTTATGAAGACCTCACTGTCTTGCCCTCCCCTGAAATTTATAATGTTACCGGTGGTGATACTATTTGTTCAGCAGGAAGCGGCACCTTAGTTGGCTTGTCAAATTCGCAGCAAGGCGTCCAATACCAACTAAATTTAAATGGAGCTTCTATTGGCTCTCCGGTCAGTGGCAGCGGTTCAGGAATAGATTTTGGATTACAAACTCAAAGTGGATCTTACACAGTTACTGCAACTGCTTCAGGCGGATGTACGGCTGATATGAATGGAAGTGCAGAAATTTTTATTGCACAATCTCCTCAAGTTTTTACAGTGGATGGTGGCGGTAATATTTGTCCGCAATCAACAGGTACAAGTATAACATTAAGTGGCTCAGAAAATAATTTTGTTTATCAACTTTTTTTGAATGGAAATCCTTTGGGAAGCGGAATTAATGGAACAGGCGGTGCATTGATTTTTGGGAATTTTAATACAGCAGGGACTTACACAGTTCAGGCCACTGACCCTATGGGAGTTTGTACAGAAGTAATGAACGGAACCGCTGTTATTCAGCTTTTTCCGCAGCCGCTTCTTCTAAATTTAAGTGGTGGAGGCTCATATTGTGCCGGAAATAACGGATTAATTATCTCTTTAGACAGTTCTGAAATAAATGTAAGCTATCAACTGACTTTAAATGGAAATCCTCTTGGACAAGCCGTTACAGGGACCGGATTTTCATTGGATTTTGGACTTCAAACAAGTGCCGGAACATATAGTATAGTTGCTACCTCAGCTAATAATTGTATTGAAGATGGATTTAATAATGTAGTAATTGACATTATTCCTGAAATTTTAAATAACCAAATAGCTTCCGGAGATACAATTTGTGAAGGAGAAAGCCCTGCTCTAATCATCGGGTCTGTTCCTACCGGGGGAACATCATCTTACACTTACCAATGGCAGGAGTCAAGCGACGGAATTAACTTTAATAATATAAGTGGTGCAAATAATGAAAATTATCAGCCCGGTAATCTTTTTACAACAACATGGTATAAAAGAATAGTGAATTCAGGTATCTGTTCTGACACATCTAATACTGTTCAGATTTATGTTCAGGGGGCTATTACCAATAATCAAATTGACAGCAGCCAGTTTATCTGCTATAATGAATTGCCCGGTTTACTTATCGGTAGTCTGCCTTCAGGCGGGGATGGCAACTATTCATATCAATGGGAAATAAGTACAGATGGACTTAACTTTAGTGCGATAAGTGGAGCTCAAAGTCCCGATTACCAACCCGGTTCGCTTACAGGTTTAAGATATTACAGACGAGTTGTTGAGTCTGCCGGATGCTCAGGAATAAGTAATATAATCTCAATTAGTGTAAATAATGAATTACTTATAAGTAATGCCTCAATAAACGATGTAAATTGTTACAATGGCTCAAACGGTTCAATTTCAGTGAGCCTTTCCGGAGGCACAACTCCTTATAACTATCAATGGAGTAATGGAGCAACAAGCTCTTCAATTTCAGGATTAACTGAAGGTATGTATATTTTAACCGTAACAGATGAAGTCGGATGTACTTTTACTGATAGCTTTTTAGTAAACACTCCGGACTCTATTAGTGCTATAATTAATAAAACTGAGGTTAGTTGCGCAGATAATAATGATGGAACTTTAGATATTGTAAATGTTAGTGGTGGAACTTCACCATATCAATACAGCTGGTCAAACGGTAGTACACAAAGTTCGATTAGTAACTTAAGCACAGGGTCATATTTTGTAACTATAACCGATGATAAGGGTTGTTTTAAAATTTATGATTTATCGCTTAGCCCTCCACAACCAACTCTATTTTCTTTTGATGTAACTGATATCAGCTGTCATGATGAAGCCGATGGCTCTTTAAGTGTAAATATTTCTTCGGGACTTAATCCTTTTCAAATTAGCTGGTCAAACAACGAAACAACTGAAACGATTGATAATCTATCAACCGGTATGTATTCTGTTGAAATTTTAGATGCAAATAATTGCCTTTTCTCAGATTCTGTATTTTTAGAAAACCCTAATCCAATAAGTATAAGTTATGATAAAAAACAAATTAGTTGCTTTGGACTCACAGATGGAAATATTGAAGTAACAGCTGATGGAGGAACCGGAAATCTCAGCTTTCTTTGGGATAATGGTATGCAAAGCTCTTTTATAGATGACCTAAGTAGTGCAAACTACAATTTAATGGTAATTGATGAAAATAATTGTAATTCGGAAATAAGTTTTACGATTAGTGAACCGGAAGCATTTGTATTATCGGCTTCTCCGGATACCATTATAGCTAAAGGGACAGGAACTGTTTTATCTTATGAGATTCTTTCAGGCGGACAGGGTAGTTTATCTGTTTTATGGGATCCTGCTGATTATTTAAGCAGCCCTTTTAGTCAATCTCCTATTGCTTCTCCCCCATCTACGATGACTTACACTATTTTGGTTACTGATGAAAATGACTGTTTAGCTTTAGACTCCGTAACTGTATTTGTTTCAGATAACTTATATGCAATACCGGATGCTTTTGTAGCCGATGGTTTTAATAACACCTTTTTCATACTTACAGAACCGGTCGTCAAAATAGAAAGCTTTCAAGTTTACAATCGCTGGGGTAAGATGCTTCATAATAATTCACAAAGCGGATGGAACGGATATTATAATGGAGAACTCCAACCAACAGATACTTATATATTTAGATCTGAATTGGCTTTACCGGATGGTACAAACAAGTTACTGGAAGGAAGTTTCCTCTTAATTCGCTAAAAAAAGGATGAATAATTATTTTTTTTCAGCTTAAGCAAAAACTTATTTATCTCTTTTTGTAAACAAACAAAAAATTACTTATCTTTGCAACCTGTTAAAAAACGACAATTATGTATGCAGTAGTAAATATCGGCGGTCAACAATTAAAAGTTTCTAAGGGACAAAAAGTTGTTGTAAATAGAATTGATGCAAATGAAGGCGATAAAGTCGACTTCAGTGATGTTTTATTTACCAATAATGATGGTAAGGTTTCTGTTGGAACGCCATTTGTCAGTAATGCTAAAGTCAGTGCAACTATTGACAAGCATTTCAAAGGAGACAAAGTTATCATTTTTAAGAAGAAAAGAAGAAAGGGTTATAAAGTTAAAAATGGTCACAGACAGCATTTAACTCAATTGACCATTGAGACAATCAGTTAATTTTTTTTTGAACGTATAAAAAGAAAAAATCATGGCACATAAGAAAGGTGCGGGTAGTACAAGAAACGGTAGAGATTCACATAGTAAGCGACTGGGAGTAAAGTTATTTGGCGGGCAAACTGCCATTAACGGAAATATAATTATTCGTCAAAGGGGTACTAAGTTTTATCCGGGAGAAGGTGTAGACATTGGTAAAGACCATACTATCTACGCTGTTATTGATGGAGTAGTTACTTTTAAGAAGGCTAGAAAGAATCGTACTTTTGTTCACGTTTTGCCTAAAAACAATGGAACAGAAGTTATTGAAGAAGCTCCAAAAGCAGTGAAAAAAGAAGTTGTTGAGGAAAAAACAGATGCTCCAAAAGCTGAAGCTGTAGTTGAAGAAACCAAAGTTGAAGAGACTAAAGAAACAACTACTAAAGCTAAAGAAGAAAAGAAAGAATCTAAAGAGGCAAAAGAACCAAAAGCTAAGAAAGCAGATGATTCGGCAAAAAAAGAAGATAAAGAAGATAAAAAATCTAAAGCTGACGACTCTGAAGATAAGCCTGAATAAAGCTTAGTTCAATTTCAACAAATAAATTTTAGAAGCAGCCGGTAAATATCGGCTGCTTTTTTATTTTTAGTAATTCTGAGAATTATGCCCCCAATCAGGAGATTGTCACACTTCAAGCATGCCCGCAAAGCCTTTTCTTTTGAAGTTACCAATGACGGTGGGTTGTAAGGCTGTTCTCTGTCCATTTCCTTCTCATAGTCTAAACGTTCTGGTTTTCTTGTTTTATTGGGCAACCCCTCAAGGCCCGATTATCGGCAGGAAAGAAGTCCCAAGAGAACAAATTCCAAGAATTCAAAAATTCAAAGGCAGCAAATTTATTAGCGCGCTCATAAAAGCAACAACCTAAAAAACTTCCGTCATTGCGAATGCGACTAACGTAAATTTTGGGTTTCGTAAATGCCTCCAAGTCGCATGTGGCAATCTCTTGACATGATAGAGCCTGTTAAAAGTATTTTGAACCCCCTGCCCCCAATCAGGAGATTGTCACACTTCAAGCTTGCCCTCTCGGCTCCCCTTTTGAAGCTCACAATGACGGTGGGGAGTGAGGCTTTTTTTGCTCCATTTTCTTCTCAAAGTCTAATTGTCTAATTTTTCTTGTTTTATTGGACAATCCCTCAAGGCCCAATTAACAGCACGATAGGCTTCAGATTTAAATATAGATACCGAAACTAAAAGCAGAAAGATACTAAAGAAACCGTTACGCAAAAGGAATGCGGCCTTTATTCCTGACTTGGGGGGTGGGAAAGATCCAAGTCCCAAATATGACAAAACCCAAATTCCAAGAAAATCAAAAAATCAAAGGCAGCAATTTTATTAGCGGGCTAATAAAAGGGAGAACTTAAAAAAAATCCGTCATTACGAGCGCGACTAACGTAAGTATTGGGTTTTGTGCATGCTCCCAAAGTCGCGTGTGGTAATCTCCTGAATAGAAAGAGCTGGATATGGAAAAATTATGATGTCAAATGGAAAATGGTAAATGGATCTAAACTCCACGCAGAAAGACCACAAAGAAGCCATTTCGCAGAAAGGGTGCGGCCTTTATTCCTGATTTGAAGCATCTGCTGCTTGAATCTTGCATAGAAAAGTTAATGAAGATACTGCTTTAGTTTCGCGAGAGAAAGTATTGAACTTAAAAAACATAAACTCTATAAAAAATAAAACTTATATTAATTTTTTTAAAAAAACCATGCAACCATTTCATAAAATCACAGTCTATATAAATAATAACATTTATCTTTTTTAATATTTAGATTGGAAGTCTAAAATGAATGATTTAAAAAAATATTTACTGAATATAAGTATTTGAGTGAAATTTCAGCTTGCAATTATCAACTTAAAACCTTTTAAAACCAATATAATGAAATATCTAAATCAATTAAAAATCTTGATTTTTATATCTCTCTTGTGCCAAACAGCATTAGTTTTTGGACAAAATAACACAGATGTCTATCCTAAACATATGGAAAACTGGTTAAGAGAACATGTCGCTCAAAATCAAAATGTCCATTTTAAACAATCCGGGGACTTAGTTTTAGTGCCCTTACAGTTACATTTGGTATCTAATAATGATGGCAGTGAAAGATTTTCAGTTAATGTATTACTTGAACGTTTGTGTGAGCTGAATGCCAATTTTGAAGAAACGGGCTTTCATTTTTATTTGTATGATGACATAAATTTTATTAAAAATGATAGTTTAAATGACTTTACAGATATTGAAGATGTCATACATTTTATTGAAGAAGTATATGTAAACAACGCTATTAATATATTTTATTCCAGATCTCCGGGTGGGGTATGTGTATATGGGTATCTGCCTGAAGCGGACGAAACTGAATTTATAATGCTTAGTCAAAGCAGTGGTTGTAATGGTAATAACTCCCTATTCTTGACGCGGTACATTGGCAGATACTTTGCACTTCCCTTTACGTATAACGGTTGGACACACCTTGAAACACCGGATACACCGGAATATGTAACCCGTGACCCAAATCTCAGAAACTGTCATGAAGCAGGTGACTTTTTTTGTGATACAGATGCTGATTATCTGTATTTTCCATGGCAATACCCTTTTGACCCTGCTGACTTTCCCGCAGCAATAGTTACAGACCCCTTAGGTGATACCATTCATCCAGATGCAGAATTATTTATGAATAGGATACAACCACAACAAGCTCTTCTGCCAAACAGGTTTTCCGGTGAGCAAATGACAGCAATGCAGGCTTATTTGTTTGATGAAAGAGATTACTTACTCCACCCTGACCCTCCACAAATAACTGAAATAACTGAAATTTCGACAATTGTTTATCCGCAAAACAATACGAACCAAAAAGCTAATTACAGTCAGCTAAAATGGACATCGGTAAATAATGCGGAAGCATACAGCATAGAAATTTCTTCAAATCCAGGCTTCTCAGACATTATTAAAGACACAATCGTTTCAGACACCAGTGTCATTTTTAATGATTTACCGGTTTCTAATAATTTACGTGCGCGTGTTAAAGCCTTTAATTCAACTTCATTTTGTTCAGCTTCTTCAAATATGATTGTTTTCAATACAACACAAAGCGTATCCTTTACAGTTAATGTAGAAACACATTTTTGTGCAGAGGCAAATAATGGTGAAATCGATATTGATGTAAGCGGTGATAATCCCCCATTTGATATACAAATTTCAGGTGGTCAGTTTACAGGACTGTCAGCCGGAAAATATGATGTTATCATAACAGACGCAAACCAGGACACTATCCAAACTGAAGTTGACCTCTACCCATATCCGGACTTAGATATTCAAATCACACAAGGGGTCTATGCATTATCTGCAAATGTAAACGGAGGGAAACCTCCCTATCAATATGCATGGTCAAACGGCTCAAATGAAGCTATGATTGAAAATCTATCTTCAGGCACTTATACTGTTACAGTAACTGATGCTTCCGGTTGTGAGACGATTGCAACTGCAGAAGCAACAAGTGTTGATGAATTAGAAAAATTTTACAGTCAAATCGATGTATATCCAAATCCGGTTTTGGCTAATCAAAATATTTATATAAAAATAAATTCACCGGTACAGACATCAGCAAACTATGAAATCTTCAATATGCAGGGTAAAAAAGTCTCTAAAGGAAATTTCGAGCTATTATCCGGGAAACAATCTTTTTCATTACAAATGCAAGGTTTTGCTCCCGGTGTTTATACACTAAAGTTGGTTTCAGGCAGTAATATTTATAATTCCCGCATTGTAGTAATACAATGATTTTTAATTTGGGGGGTGTTTTGCAAGATCCAAGAGAACAAATTCAAAGGCAGCAATTTTTTTTAGCCAGTTCATAAAAGGGACAACCTAAAAAATTTCCGTCATTACGAAAACCTTTTACATCAGAGGTTTATAACATTCCGGCTTTATTCTCAACAACAAGCCAACTTCCTTCAAATCTAAGTCGCTTAATTAAGCATATAACTTAAGACCAAATTTACATTTATTTAAAAAATGATTATAGACATTAAATTTTTAATCCCTAAATATTATCAAAGCATAAATTTTTCAATATTAAATTTAACTAACGTATTAACTATCAAACAATTGTAATTTTAATTCCATTAAAGCTAACATTTTTTACCTATTAATTATATTTAATTCAAAATATTTTATCTATATTTGAATATTACTAAACTTAAACTTTTACAATTAT
>REEL01000157.1 GCA_007695095.1 Chitinophagaceae bacterium
CGTCAGCAAAGTTTTCAACCGTCAGAAGGGTTATTAGGAAATTTTAACTAAATGCTTTTCATTAATTCATTAACGGAATGGAAGTGAAGGCATGAGAACTATTTATAAGAAACACTTTTCTAAAATTTATGTTAATTTTGTTAGAGAATCTTTTGTCATGGATATTACTGAGTTAAGAGAAAAATTACACAAGCATATTGAACGCATAGATGAACCGTTTTTAAAGGTTTTGCATGCGATGTTGGAAGAGTATGAAAATAGTATGTCCAAACTGTCTGAGGCTGAAAAAAAAGCTGTGGATAAAGGAATTCGTGATATTGAAAATGGCAAAACGTATGACCATGATGATGTAATGCGTCAAATGCGAGAAAAATATCCTGAATTATACCGTAGAAAATGAGAAAAATTTTTTGGTCAGAATCAGCCAAATCAGATTTTCAGTTTAATATTGAATACCTCTTATCAGAGTGGTCCGAAAAGGAAGCTCTAAATTTCGTAAAGCAAACAAGTATTATAATTGGCCACATAGAAGATATGCCTTTCATATACCCTGAAAGTGATTATAAAAATGTAAGAAAAGCTTTTGTCTTAAAACAAATTACTTTGTTTTACAGGATTAGAAATAATCATGTTGAATTGCTTCGGTTTTGGAATAATTACCAAAATCCAGAAAGTTTTAGAGAGCAGCTATAACACCATCTTTCTCAAAAATATGAATTTACTAACTGTATCTTATAGTAAACATTATCTCCTTTTCAGAAGTATGATCTAACTTAAAAGTTCTATAAACTGTATATGCCCTCACCTCCTCTTCACTATCCGTTTTGAATGGCTGTCATATTCAGTTTTGATATGAAGTACATAGATGCCTGCCGGAAAATTTTTACAATCAAAAAACCCTGAACGACTTTCATCGCTCAGGGCTTTTTTAGGGATTCGGCAATGCCAAATCTTCAATAAAAAACCTATAACTTAGTTAGGGTAGTAGTTATGCGTCGTGTGACGATTACCAATACCGTTGTTGAATCCTCCTGTTGGATATGCACCAATATCAGCACTTGGAGCCGGAATCGGGTAAGACAATGCTTTTGGTCCTATTTCTGTTAGAGAAGCAGTCGGAGTGAAAGCACTTGCATTACCTGCACCAATCAATGGGGAATTAGACTGTAACCTAAAATCCTGACCCCATACAAGGTTTAATTCATAAGGAGTGATTGCAGAGTTTTCATGAACATTTCTGTAATCAGACTGAGAAAACTGGTCAACATCATGATTCATAAACAATGGATCCTCATTATTCAGATTATCATTTACGATATGAGACTGAGGAAAATCACCACCAATTGTTCCATTTTCAGGATAAAAATTATCCGATAATGGTCCTTCATTATCATCAAATGTACCATTACCATAATAATGAGTATGACCGATGAAAGTTTTGGAATAATCTGCGTCATTAACTACACGCATACCGTAGCGGCAGTTTACAACAACATTGTTGTACCAATATCCACCTGCACCGTTCTCAACGTTCATTGAACCACCACGGCCTGGAGCAACTCTACGATAACCACCACCAACGATAGTATTATTATATACGTCTATGATTGATTGAGTTGGTAATCCTCCACCTGATCCTGTTTTAGGACCATTGGTAGCTAATCCGATAATCATGTTGTAAGCAAAAACACCTACAGTACCACTTTTTGCATTAAGAGCTTCACCCTCAACACCACCGATACCTTCAAAAGTGTTTCTCAGGATAGCAATTTTTCCACCTTCCGGACGAATAGCATCATCCAGGAAGAAACGTAGCCAGCTGTCTTCAATAATCAATACTGTACTCTCGTCTTCAGTGTAGAAACCATAGATAGTTTCACCTTCATCAAAAACGGTAGATTGTCCTCTCATACGGCCACCAAAGTATTCCATGTGGGTCCATTTGATAACAATGTTTTCAGCTCCAGCCAAACCAATGAAACCACCAATATAGCCCTGGTTCCAGTTTTGCATAGTTCTGTTGTCAGGTACAGTTGTAATCCAGTTTGGATTCTGCTCTGTTCCTAATGAGTAAAAACTGCCATAGATGATGAATGAGAAAGCCTCATTTCCGGCTTCTCCACCGGCTGTTGACTCAATTCTTACTCCTTCTTCCATTACAATTTCTCTACCTGCTTCTACAATCAGGTCACCTGTTAATTTGTAGGTTCTGCCAGAAAGTAGTGTGCCATGCATAGGGCCTGAAAGTTCAACTGTTTCAGCAGTAATTTCTACAGACTCACCGTTTCCACCACCATTTGGATCTTCCGGATCATCTTTTTTACATGCCGCAATCATTACTACGATTGCTAATAAAAAAATCTTTAAAAAATGTGTTTTGTTCATAATTGAAATTGTTTAGTGTACTTAAAATGGGTTTAAAAATTATTTTACAAATGAATAGCGCAGTCCAAAAAGGAAAGTGCGGTGAAACATATCACTTCTTGATAAAACTCTGTGGTCATCAACTTGTAAATGAGGCTCTGCATCAGCTGCAGCTTCATTAGATGCCGGAATTTCCAATTCAAAAGGCGTATTCAAAATATTATTCACTTTTACATAAGCTATCAGACCCGGAACAATGCGCTGGTCTATAGAAAAATCAAGCTGCGTAAATGCTCTTTGCCACTGGTCGTTGTCTTTATATGCAGAGATATAAGCAATTCTTCTGCCTGTGTAGGTTAATGCTAACTGAGCATCCGTTCCTGTGTTCTGATTTTTAAAGAGAAACGAAAAATTAGCTAAATGCGCTGACTGCCCTTGTAAAGGTCTCGTTTGTGGTTCAATTCTGTTTGTTAAGCTTCCCCCTTCATCTCTGAATTGGAAAATTTTGTTAGAGGTTATTTCAGATAAAGTATAGGTGTAATTCCCCCTGAATCCGAACATATTAAAATATTTTACAAAATCAATTTCAAATCCCATGTTTGTAGCTGTTCCAAAATTCTGAGGCGTCAGGAATAAGCGGTTTGATAGATCTTCTCTGCGCACAACTGCTGTTTCAATAGGATTGTCAATGCTCTTGTAAAAAGCACCTACCATAATTTGGTCTAGTGCATTCGGGAAAAATTCATATCTCAGGTCAACATTTCTGGCATAAGCATGCTTTAAATTCGGATTACCTGCTTCTCTATATTGGTCTTCTTCATAAAAGTTATAAGGAATTACTTCAAAATAACCCTGTCTGCTCATAGATTCGTAGTAAGAAGCTCTCAAATTATGAATAGGTGATATTTCGTACTTTAAATGTAAATGAGGTAATACTTCAGTATATTCAATATTCCCAATTCTGCCTTCTACAGTTGATGGTGCATTTGATACCCAGGACATATCTGTCATTTCTACACGCGCACCGGTCAATACCGAAAGGTGATCAAAAAGTGTGAAACGTGTCATGGCATAAGTACCAATTACATTTTCCGTCAATTCGTAGTTTAATGCATGAAGTGGCGAACCGTTAATCACGACATTGAACGTATTATTTGTTATGTCTCCGTCATAAGTCTGAAAAGCCGGACTTGTTCCCAATCTGTATCGGTCAAAATAATTCTCTCTTTGTTTATTTCGTACCATACCACCCACCTGAAATAGTACATTTTGACCAAATAATTCAGGGGTATAATACAAGTTTAGATAACCGGCTATATCCTGATCTGTATTTCCCATCCATCGCCGAAAAAATCCTCTGTGGTTCGTATTATCATGCACCCAGTCAGTTTGGGTAAACTCTCCGTTTTGCAATCTTCTTTCTGAAATAGTCATGAATTCAGCCATGTCGGGATCATCATAAGTTGCTCTGGAATATACTGCTGACCAATCCACAGAAAAGTTTTCACTAAGATTGTGTGTACCTTGCAGATTATTTGTGTAAATATTGCTGATTCTTTGTCTGCTTCTTACCCACTGCTCGATTCTGCCTGTGCCCGGTCCCGACCTTGCCAACTGCAATGCAGTATCAACCATAACTCGGGTTTCTTCCTCAGCTAAACGCATATATGATGAATAAAAACTGATACTACTTTCGTCACTTAGTCTATAGTCTAATTTTATGTGTGCTCCTGTTCTTTGTTGACGGGTAGATCGGTTTGCTTCTAATGCATTATTCAGCACCGGTAAGTTTGTTTCCCTGTCAGTTGATAAATGGAAAAATTTGCTTTCTGAACCTCTGACAGTGTTTTGATGCGAAACGGCTACAAGTGCTCCAAATCTTTTTCTTTCACCAAATCTTTTACCGGCAGTTAAACCGTAAATCTGATTTAAAGGAAAGCTGCTTTGCACTTCATGATTTGCAACTTCTAAAGGAAAATCGTCAATTGTACTTTGATAACCTTCTGCATTTGACATGCGTGGAGATTCCATACTGACGTTACTTCTGTCGAATGTATAAAAGTCTCTGTCAAAAAACATGGTATTAAAACCTGTTCCAACATTAAAATTTAAAATACTTTCTTCCGGCGCATCTTTCAAATGCATATCAACTACTCCTCCAATAGCATCAGCCTCCATATCGGGTGTAATTGATTTAGTAACTTCAAGACGCTCTAACATATCCGACGGAAAAAGATCCAATGGCACATAACGGTTATTATTGTCAGGACTTGGAATTTTCACACCATTTACCAAAGTGTAATTGTAACGCTTATCCATTCCGCGAACAATGGCGTGCTGACCATCTCCGGTAGCACTTCTCTCAAGTGAAATACCTGATACGCGTTGAGCCACATTGGCAACTGTCATATCAGGTGATAATTCTATAGTTCTTTGTGCAACGACATTCATCACATTCGGAGCATTTCTCTCGGTTGCACGGGCACTGGCTTCGGTATTCGCAACCCGCCTTGACACAACCTGCACACTTTCAAGCCCGACACTTGATTGCTCCATGTCGACATTTAATCTTGCATTTCCATTTAGGCTTACAGTTTGATTTTGAGTTTCATACGAAATGTAGGAAATTTGAACAGTATAGTTACCGGCAGGGATGTTTCTAATTGAAAAACTACCGTCTAAACCTGCAACTCCGTTAAAATTTGTACCAACTAAAAGGATTGTTGCCCCGGTAAGAGGCTCACCCGATGTTTTGTCTTTTATGATGCCGCTAAGGGTGTGGTTGCCTGATGCGTTAGCTGTTAAGTTGAGAAAACTAAAGATAATTAAAATGAATGTTGTTAGTAGATTGTTTCGCACGACTTATTGTTTTTTTACAAAAGTAGGTGTGAAAAAATGTAAAGTGGTTAAACTAAACTTATGTAAGTGTTAAAGTTATGTTAACTAAACGCAAAGGCTTAGCCAATCGAGATTTGAGATAGATTTAAAAAACAGAAAATCTTAAATTCTTTCATCCATTATAACTCTAAAAAAGTTGATTTTAACTGTTATTCAGAATTTAATTTTTCATTTACAATTATCAATTTTGGCTTAAAATTAAAATCCCACAGTATTATCAATTTTTAAAAAACATAGAGAAGATATTATAAAAATTTAAGTACTTTTATAATCAATCAGCTTAACACTCAACTATATGTTATTTTTGCCTAAAAAGTATATCCTGATATTTTTATTTTCAATTATTATAATTGGGATTCAGTCGTGTAAAACCAAAGAAATTGAATATCAGGAACCCGGTCCCGAGTTCTCACCCTATATCTCTGCATATACTGCAGGCACTATATCCAAAGCATCAGAGATAGTTATTCGATTCACTCAACCCTTAGTTGAAGCTGATGACATTCAAAAGCCACTTTCCGATGCTCCCTTGAAGTTCACTCCCAATATTAAAGGAGAAGCTTTCTGGAAAGATAGGCAAACCTTAGTTTTTAAGCCCGAAAATCATTTTAAGCCGGGGCAAAGATATCGTTGTGAAGTCTTTTTAAGTCGTTTGATGAATATGCCCGAAAATCTAAGCAAAATGGCTTTCACATTTGATATTTTAAATCAAAGTTTTGAAATTCAAACCAAGCCCGCAACTTATGTTGATATTACTGACTTAGGTAAGCAAAAAATTGAAGGAACTATCTTCACTGCGGATATTGAAAACACAGAAAATATTCAAAAAATACTAAGTGCAAGACAAGATAATAAGCGACTGAATATTTCATGGCAATCGGCTGACGATTTGTTAGCACATCATTTCACAATCGAAGGTATTATTCGCCATATGGAGAGTTCTTCAAAAGTTGAAATTGAATGGAATGGTAACCATATTAGTGCTGACGTAAAGGGTAAAAGAACTTTTAACATTCCTTCTTTACGTGAATTTAAAATTACAGACATTGAAGTTATAAAAGATCCGGAAACCCAGATTACAGTGACTTTTTCAGATCCGTTAAATACAAAACAAGACCTGTCAGGATTAATTCAAATAAATAATACAGATGTTCAAAACTATATGATAAGTGGTCAGCAACTGCACCTTTATCCTCAAAGAGATTTGAAAAATGAAGTAACTCTTACCTTTGACAAAGCAATACAGAATATTATTGAGATATCCTTACAGGAGAACCAACGAAGAGTTGTACGGGTAGAGCAAATAAAACCGGCTGTAAATATCAGAGAAACAGGTACCATAATGCCGGTTTCCGGCAGGATACTTTTTCCCTTTGAAGCAGTAAATCTCAAAGCTGTAGATATTGCTGTTTTTAAAATCGCTGAAAAAAACATCCCGCAATTTCTACAGGTAAATCGTTTAGGGGGTAATTATGAACTTCGAAGAACCGGAAGTCTCGTCGCTTATAAAACAGTCAGGCTCGATCAAACTGAAGGCTACAATCCAAGAATCCGGCAAGTATTTTCAGCAGATTTAACGGAATTAGTAGAGCCCGAACCCGGGGCTATATATCATGTTACGGTAATGTTCAACCCATCTTACAGCACCTATAATTGTCAGGGTAGTATTAGCAATTTTGAAACTTTCACTCCACTTGAAGACCTCCTGAAGACAAATCCGGCTGAAGCAGAAAAAAACTACTGGAGACAGGTTCGAATATGGCCGGGAAGCTGGCGTGAAAGAAATAATCCTTGTGACATTTCTTATTACAATAATAACCGATGGGCGCAGCGGAATCTATTGGCTTCTGATATTGGGATAACGGCAAAAATGGGCACTAACAATAAAATCTATGTTTTTGTAAATGATATTAACACAACTGCCCCCATAAGAAATGCCGATATAGATATTTATAACTTCCAGCAAGAGATTATAGGCCGCGGGAAAACAAGTAGTGAAGGTAAAGCAGAAATTAATTTTAACAATGAACCATATTTAGTGATTGTTTCTCATAAAGGACAAAAAAATTACCTGCGGGTAGATAACAACACTTCTCTTTCTCTAAGCCGGTTTGATGTTTCAGGGCAGGAAGTACAAGAAGGTTTGAAAGGATTTATTTATGGCGAAAGAGATGTTTGGCGACCCGGCGACACACTTTTTCTGAATTTTATTTTAGAAGGCAATTTGCCCATGAATCATCCTGTGCGTTTCAGTATTTATAACCCTCGCGGTGTTGAGCATAAAGAAATATGGAAATCCGATCCGGTAAACGGTATTTATTCCATTAATCCGGTGATTCCCCGGGATGCTGAAACCGGAAACTGGCAATTAGTGGTAAAGGCCGGCAATGCAGTCTTTAATGAGCAATTACGAATCGAAACGATCATGCCTAATCGTCTAAAATCAGAATTGAAATTCAAAGAAGATATACTCTCAAACGAAGTAATGAATCAGCTCGTTACATTGAAAGCCAACTGGTTGCATGGTGCAAGTGCTTCAGGTTTAAAGGCAGATATATACTTACGTTTCAGCACGGTAAAAACGCAATTTAGTTCCTTTCATAATTTTAGTTTTGATGACCCTTCCAGGCGATTTAATGCTGACAGGCAAAAGCTTTTTGAAGGAAATCTCAACCAATCAGGAGAGGCTGAGTTTACGCCTGAAGTTCACATAAGCCAAAATGCGCCCGGCATGCTGAGAGCTTCTTTTACCACCCGTATATTCGAAGCCGGCGGCAACTTCAGCACTGAAAGTCATTCACTTCCTTTCCATCCTTACGATCATTATGTTGGTTTAAAAGCACCCGAAGGAGATGCACGATACGGAATTTTAACAAACGACAAGTCTCATGAAGTAGAATTAGTTGCTATTGATAAAAAAGGAAACAAAGTGAATCGCGAAGTGGAAGTATCTTTATATAAAATTGAATGGCGGTGGTGGTGGGACAGTTCCGGAGATGAAATTTCTGCTTTTAATACCAATATTTATGAAAATAAAATTGCCGGTGAAAAAATATTTCTCCGAAATGGCAGCGGTAAATGGTCTTTTCAGGTTAAGCACCCTGATTGGGGACGATATCTGCTGAGAGTATGCGACAATGAAGGAGAGCATTGCAGCGGTGAAATTATTTATATCGATTGGCCCGGATGGTCTGAACGAACTGACCGGGATATGAGCGGAGCCAGTTTGCTTAACTTTTTTGTAGAAAAAGATGAATATGAACCGGGAGAAAAGATAAAAATAAATATTCCGGGTCCGGAAAACGGAAGAGCATTAGTAAGTATTGAAAATGGAAAAGAAATTTTAGATTCCTACTGGGTAAAAACTCAATCCGGGATAACTCCTTTTGAATTTACGGCTAAAGGTGATTGGGCACCAAATATTTATATACATGTACATTTATTACAGCCACATGCTCAAAGCAGAAATAATCGCCCATTGAGAATGTATGGAGTTGTTCCGGTTAATATCATAAACTCTGAAAGCATTTTAAATCCTGTAGTTACAACAAGCCCTTCTCTCAAACCGGAAGAAAATGCTGTTTTTGAAGTAAAAGAAAAAAATGGCAAACCAATGGCCTATACATTAGCAATTGTAGATGAAGGTCTCTTAAATATTACCCGCTTTCAAACTCCCGACCCCTGGAATCATTTTTACTCTAAAGAAGCATTGGGAATCAGAACCTGGGACATGTATGATGATGTGACCAATGCATTTACAGCAAATTTAAGTCGCTTACTGGCAATAGGAGGAGATATGGAAATTAAGGCCGAAGATGCCGACAAAGCCAATCGGTTTAGACCCGTTGTGAAACATTTCGGACCTTATATGCTGAATGCCGGTCAAACGGCTACTCATCAATTTCAAATGCCAAATTATATTGGCTCTGTGAGAGCAATGGTAGTTGCCGCCAATAACGGGACTTATGGCTCATCATCTATAGATGTTCCTGTTAAAAAGCCACTAATGGTATTAACCACGCTGCCAAGAGTTTTAAGCCCCAATGAAGAAGTGAATCTTACTGCTACTGTTTTTGGTATGGAAGACAATTTAGGAGAAGTAGTTGTTCGGATCGAATCCAATGATTTATTTGAAGTAATCGGTCCATCCCTTAAAACTTTAAATTTTGATAAAAAAGGCGAAAAAGTTGTTTATTTCAGGCTAAAAACAAATTCTAAAATTGGAATCGGGAAAGTAAAAACACTTGTTTCCGGTGGTAGAGAAGAGGCTTATGATGAAATAGAATTAGATATCAGAAATCCAAACCCTTATATTTCTACCATTAAAAATGTCGTTTTAAACCCGGGAGAAACCTGGAATTACACCTATTCAGCAGTTGGAATATCGGGTACGAATGAATGTTTTCTGGAACTTTCTTCAGCACCATCCATAAATTTAACTTCCAGATTAAACTATCTGACTACTTATCCTCATGGATGTCTTGAACAAACTGTATCTGCTGTGTTTCCACAACTCTTTTTATCAAGATTTACCAATTTAAATACTACTGAATCCACCCAAATCCAGCGTAATATTCAGGAAGGAATTAATAAAATCAGAAATATGCAATTGTCAAATGGTGGAATTGCTTATTGGCAGGGTCAGCCTGATGCTCATCAATGGTCAACAACCTATGCCGGTCATTTCATTATAGAAGCCGAAAAAGCCGGTTATCCTGTCCCCGGAAGCTTTAAATCTAACTGGCAGAGATGGATGAATACCAATACAAATAATTGGCAGCGTAGTGATAGAAATAGTGAAATGATACAAGCTTACCGCCTTTTTGTGTTAGCATTAAACAACACGCCAAACTGGGGTGCCATGAATCGAATGAGAAACCTCAACAACTTGTATAATGCTTCAAAGTGGTATTTAGGCGGAGCATATCACATTGCCGGGCGGGAAGATGTAGCTGCTGAATTATTACGAAATCAAAGCACTTCAATTCCTGAATACACAGAAATGTCAGGTACATTTGGCTCAACTTTAAGAGACAAGGCCATTATCTTATATGTACTTTCTATTATTGGAAATCTTGAAGAAGCAAATATTCTGGCAAGAGAAATTTCAAATGCTCTGAGTAGCTCCAAATGGATAAGCACTCAAACTACCGCTTTTTGCTTAATCGCTATGAGTGAGTTTCAAAAGCACTTTAGCCCGGATGCAAATATGGATTTCACGTATACTATTCAAAGTGAAAAATTAGCTTTCTCTGCAAGTAATGATAAAATATGGACAAAAAAATGGACTCCAAACAGTTTTCAAGAGGAAGAGCTTATTATTAAAAATGAAAGTGAAAATCCACTTTATATTCAACTGATTAAAAAAGGTCAGCCACTTACTGCTGAAACTACTTCTGCATCATCCAATTTATTAATGGAAGTTAGTTATCTGGATATTTCAGGAAATCCAATAGATATTTCGCATTTGAAACAAGGAACAGATTTTATAGCTCAGGCAAAAATCCACAATCCCGGACGCAGAGGCGACTACAAAGAAATGGCTTTGACCTGGGTATTCCCTTCGATTTGGGAAATTCATAACGAACGTCTGAGCGGAAGTATAAATTTTACAGAATCTTCATCAGCTACTTACACGGACATTAGAGATGACAGAATTTATACCTACTTTGATATTAAAGCAGGTGAAACTAAAATTTTTCATACTGTTTTAAATGCTTCTTATGCCGGGAAAGCTACTATGGCTCCGGTAAGTGTTGAAGCAATGTATAACAATAGTATCTTTTCCAGATCAGGTTCCGGTTCAACGAAAGTCTATAAGTAATTCTACCTTTTTAAATAATACAAGCATTTTTGTTATATTTACTAAATACGTTTTAATTAGATTTATTATCAATGCTTTACATTTAATTTTTAGTAATCTAAAAAGCAGAATTACAAAACTACAAAAGTACATGTCACTACATAAACATATATTAATTATTCAGGGGCCTATGAATTCTTCAGAAACACTTAAAGAATTAAATAATCTCATTCCTGACATAAAAATCAAAATCTGCAATGAAAAAAACAAAATCTTAGAGGCTCTGACTGAATTCAAATATTTGCTAGTCGCTGCTGATGAGGAATTTATGAAGTCAGATATTGAAACTTTAATTAAAAGGTGCAGTGATTTATTTCTCCCTTTAATAATCATTTCAAAAACAAAAAATAAAGAAAGTTTAAAAAGCTATATAACGGCCGGCGCCATAGATATTGCTCAAAAAGGAGATTACAGCGATTTGGCATATACTATTTTGCGGGAAGTAAGTATAAAAGAGCTGGGCAATAATTCCGGCCATAGTTTTTCATCCCGTTTATTTGAAGCAGAAGCCAGATACAACTCTTTGGCAGAAGACATTCCCGAGTTTCAATTATGTCGTTGGAAGCCTGATACTACCATAACCTATGCAAACAAATTATATGCAAGAAGTTTTAATTTAAAGCCTGAAGAAATCCTAAATAAAAAGTGGTTGCACTTAATTAAGGAAGATCGTGACCGTTTTAAAAACTATGTTGATAAATTAATCAGTATTCAAAAAATTTCAAACTCTGAGTATATTTTAGAAAACACCAAAGGTGTGAAAAGGTATTTTACCCGTATTGACGTACCGGTTTTTAATCAAAATGGGATATTAACAGAGTTTCAGTCTATTATAAGAGATATAACTGATAATAAAGTCATTGAAGAAAGACTCAGAACCCTGAATGTTTATCTGGAAGAAAAAATTGATGAGAGAACAAAAGAAATGTTTAATGCTTATAAAGACTTGGAAAGTTTCAGCTATTCGATTTCGCATGACTTGAAATCTCCAATCAGAAATATAAGCATAATGGCAAGTTTATTAGAAAAAAAGTTAAAAGAAAAGGTTTCCGAGAGCGAAGAACAGTTAATAACTGATATACATTCTTCTGCAAAAAAAATGTTAAAACTTATCGATCATTTATTAGAGTTTGGGAAATTAGGAAGCCAGAGTTTGAACCCTGTTAATTTGGAAATTAATGATTCTCTTAAAGAAATAATTAAACGTTTAAAATGCACCTATAATAATCAAATGGTTGAAGTTGACATTCAAGAAATACCTCCTATAAAAGCAGATGAAGTTTTAATCTTTCAAGTGTTTGAAAATATCCTTTCCAATGCTTTCAAGTATTCCTCAAAAAAAGAATGCAGCAAAATCAAAATTTCAGTCAATCAAGATGATGATTACTTTATTTTTAGCATAAAAGATAATGGAGTAGGCTTTGACATAAATCAACAATCAAAGGCATTTGAAGCTTTTAAAAGGCTTCACTCTAATGAAGAATTCGAGGGAGCAGGTGTCGGCTTGGCAAACTCAAAAAAAATTATAGAAAAACATCATGGAAAAATTTGGGCAAAAAGCGAAGTAGGAGAAGGTTCAACCTTTTATTTTAGTATTAGCAAAAATTTATAGAACGTGTATTAGATAAATTCAATCATAAAACTTTTTATTCACTACTCTGTTTTTTTGATGTTGAGTTTTAATCTGTTTTGTTTACATCTCATTTGAGTATTATGATATTAAATTTCAGAACGACCATTTTTTTACTGTTTTTTATTATTCCAATATCATTATTTGCTGTTGAATTTGAAAATATTGGAGAACTTAATTCGTCTCTGGAGCAATTCAATGAAAAAAGGTTAAAGATTAATGAAATAGGAATGTACACTTTGGGAGGGTGGGCTATCGGCAATTTTTTGATAAACGCCCCTCTCATGAGAAACAGTAGTGGGAGTGATTATTACTTTTATCAGGGCAATATTTTATGGAATACGGTTAATGCGGCCTTAGCCGGCTTTGGACTTTGGCAGGCACTTTCCGGAGATCCCACCGCATTTGACCTGAGCGAATCTTTACGTAGTCAAAAAAACATGGAAAATATTCTATTGTTCAATGCCGGTCTGGATCTTGGGTATATTGCTACCGGCTTTTTCCTTATGGAAAGAGCTAAAAGTGTAACCAAGAATAAAGATTTGATGAAAGGTTACGGAAAAGCATTAATCCTGCAAGGCTCGTTTCTTTTTGTGTTTGACTGGGTCTTATACCTTATACACAGAAGCAATGCAAATAACTTACTTGATGTACTTGCTGGTTTCAGGCCAACCGGTAACGGAATGGGCTATATTATGACCTTTTGAATATTACAGTCCTAATTTAAACATAGTACCGGCACATCGGAATGGAA
Organism: Chitinophagaceae bacterium; assembly: GCA_007695095.1. Lineage (NCBI taxonomy): Bacteria > Pseudomonadati > Bacteroidota > Chitinophagia > Chitinophagales > Chitinophagaceae > Chitinophagaceae bacterium. Next base: position 13,510 of record REEL01000157.1, read on the forward strand.
TATAAACTCATCAGCCAGTGACGAATCAAAAAGCTTTGAAATAAAATTACGCTTACGGTTATGAATTGCCAGTAAATCTGCTTTCTCTCGTTTCAAAAACTTATTAAGACCGATAAATTCATCCTTGTTAAACTCAATATGCATACTCATTCTCTCATAAGAAACATTCTTTTTTACGAACTCTTCAAATTCAGCAAGTCTGTTTTCAACTATTTTGCTGTTGGGATTGCCAATATGAACAATTTTTAACATTGCTTTTTGTTTTTTTGCAAAATTGACAACTTCCTTTATAGCCGAAATTTCAGACTCATCTAGATTAGAACCGTAAACGATCTTATTCAATCTTTTGCAAGTGCTTTCAAAAGGCACTAATAAAACCGGTGATTTAACCTTTTTAACCACTCTGGAAGTATTACTTCCAATTAAATAATCACCTAAACCACTTGCTCCTAATGTCCCCATTACAATAAGGTCAATGCCTCCTTTTTTCTCCATATTGACAATGATATCAACTAATAAACCTTCTTTGACTTCATAATCTACAGAGGCAAAGCTTCCCCTCCTTTTAAATTTGGTATCTATAGCTTCAACCACTTCCATAGTGCTGTTCTCCTGTTCAATCCAGTTATTCTTTTGAACTCTTTCTGACAATGGAACCTTGTTCCCTTCCAAAGCCGGTAAATGCACAGCATGTATAATTGTTAATTGTGCACCGTGAAAATCTGCAATCTCCGTAGCATACTGGACAGCTAGCAATGATGTTTCCGAAAAATCAATTGGACAAATTATTCTTTTCATTAGTTATTTTATTAAAATTACTTTTTCTTACTGATACAATAAAAAATTTAAACTATAATATCTATAGAAATCTTTAAATTGTAACTCTATGCCATTATATAAAAAGGCAAATCTAAACTAAAAATAACAAGGGATTATTCTTTCTTGCTAAAAAGTTTTGAAAAAAAAATGGGCTAAAATTACATTTCAAGCAATCATAAGATTGTAATCGTTTTGAAAAAAAATATACTTCACAAACATTAACGAATCATTCAGTAACATCTTTTAAGAAATAAAGTTCTTTTTTAAACTAATTGAATTAAATAGAGTTTTATTTAAAAAATGGAAACAATTCTCTGGCAGGCAGCTCAAATTATTTTTGTGTACATGTGCCTGTTCTTTCTGCTTGCACAGTTCCTGAAAGACAACAGTATCGTTGATATTGGGTGGGGCATTGGATTTTTGATTACTACTTCCCTACTGATTTTTATGCATCAGCTCATTTCAATCCCTCTATTGTTGCTATTACTTATAATCAGTATTTGGGCAGTGAGGTTGTCAACACATATTTTTGTCCGCAATAAAGGAAAAGGCGAAGATTATCGCTATGCCCAATGGCGTAAAGATTGGGGTAAATGGATTTATATCCGTGGTTTTCTGCAAGTATTTATGCTTCAAGGCTTTTTTATGTGGGTCATCCTTTTTCCTGTTTTGACAGTGATATATTCAGAAATTTCAACATTCAGTTTTTGGCATGCTGCCGGATTGCTGATTTGGATAACCGGCTTTTATTTTGAAGCTATCGGAGATTATCAGCTGCTGAAGTTTAAAAAGAATCCAGATAACAAAGGTAAAATCATGACCACAGGATTGTGGAAATATACCCGTCACCCAAATTATTTTGGAGAATGTGTGATGTGGTGGGGCATCTTTATTTATAGCATCCCCTCAGGTTATCTGCTGCTGACAATCATAAGCCCGCTGGTATTGACCTGGCTACTCCTAAAAGTTTCCGGAGTCGCCATGCTGGAAAGAAAATACAAAGGCAATCCGGCATTTGAAGCCTATGCTAAACGAACACCGGCATTTTTTCCTTGGGGGGCGG
>REEL01000158.1 GCA_007695095.1 Chitinophagaceae bacterium
AAGGTATATCATTAATAATCCATCAAATTGGTTGGAGGATAAATTTTTTAAATAGAAAAATGTCATACACGAAGTAACATTTAATAGTTTTTCACAAAATCGCACTTCATTTAATATAAAAAAAATAGCAATTTAAAATAATTTTATAAATGCTTTAATATTTTTATGTTATAAAATGACCTTCAGGTCCTAAATACATTTTTTTACATAAAAGATAACATTATGAGATACCTGATTTCTACACTTCTTTTTTCTTTGATCAGTATATTCCTTCAGGCAAATATTTTTGAGTACACTGATATTTTTAAAATAAAAGGAGATCTTAATGACATTACAAATATTGAGGTTGATTCAGAAGGAAATTTAGTGCTGGCCGGTACAATGAATTCCAGTTTGGCTGTTGGCAATGATTCTATACATCGTATACCGGGGCAAAACAGAAGTGGATTTATTATAAAACTGGATAGTACCGGACAGTTGATTCAGCAAACCATTTTCGGGCCGGCCACTTCTATGCGTGCTTTAGCTATTGACGATAATGACAACATTTATATAGGTGTTTGGGCTGCCACTACAGTTGAATTTCCTAATGACACGACTATTGTCGGTGCAGCCAGAAGGCTTATCAGGTTTAATCCGGATGGTACTTTTGACAGTTTGTTGCATGCCGGTGGTTCTTTTACTATACATGATCATATTGTCACGCTTGACTCAATTACAATGTATTCTCCAAGCAATAGCCTTATAACTGCGATTGATTATGATGGGAATATACTGTTCGAGGTCAATATTTCCGGTGCCGGTGGCCCCAGAACCATTTCAGATATCTACGCATTTGACCACGACAATATTTTAGTTTCCGGGCATTTAGGTGGCGCCCCATCTACGCTTTACATTGGAAATGATTCAATTGATTTTGGCAATGCTTCCCGCAAAAGTTTTGTTGCCAAGTTTGATACGAGCGGTTATGTGCACTGGATTAGTGGTTATGGTACTACGGAAGCCGGTTACTTTGAATTGAATAATGTTGTGATGGATAACAATGGGCACATTTACGGAGGATTATATCAAAGTCAAAACAGCCTGGTTGTTTTTGGAAATGACACCATAACGCATTTAGGGGCAGGCAGCAAAAGTGTTTTGCTTAAATGGGACAATGATGGCCAACCTGTATGGGCAAGAAATGTTAGTTCAAATGAAAGCGATGCTTATGCCGGGATTGATGCCTCAGGCCGTGTGATATTTAATGGTTCTTACAACAGTTCAGCTCCTGAACTGGGTGGCTTTTCAGTGCCTTTTCGGCAAAACTCGAACTTTTTCACATATGTTGTTGATACTTTAGGCGCCCCATTGGATGTGAAGCATGTACATATGCCCGGATTATCCGGAACGACAAGCTGTAACAATTTATTAATCAAAAGTGAACATCCTGCTGTGCAGGGCATCAACAATGAACTATACATGCTCAAACGATTAGCTTTAAATCCTGATTGTGACGGAGCCTCCTTTGATTGTAATGAGCAAAGCTTTTTGAGTCAGGGATATTACATTCAACGTTTGATAGAAGCGCCCGTACCTAAACCGGAAGTTGATTTTACGATTTATGAAGAAGGTTTAGATATCTATATTCAAAATGAATCTATTGATTTTACACATTTAAGCTGGGACTTTGGTGATGGTACCACGAACGACTCATTAGTAAATCCACAACACACTTTTCCCGGTACAGGCGCTTATGATGTTTGCCTGGAAGCCCGAAATCAATGTGGTATTACAGTTGATTGTCAAAGTGTAGTTGTCCCCGGACTCAATGAGGTTGTGCCTGGTAAGATTTCTAATTACGGACTGCATTTGCTGGATATATACGGAGGTATTCCTGACATGACGGAGCCGATGGTTTATATAGGGCAGAACGGAGCTGCTATAGCGAATTCTGACACAGCTTATAAAGTGCATAATGGCAGGTTGTTCGGTAGATTTTTTCTGGATTTTGCCACACCGGGTGTTTATGATGTTTGGGTGAATAGTCCGGAATTTACGGATACGCTCTATGGAGCTTTAATTGTCGAAGAGCCGGAATACAATCCGGTGGAGGTTACATTCAGCGGACCGGTTGGGCTGGTTCTAAATGCATGGACGCCAAACTTTATTCATGTGCATAATAATTCAAACGAAACTAAAATAGGAGTACCTGTTTACATTAGTGCCAAAGAATTTCTTGAGATAGAAATACTGAATTCCTTTGAAATGGATGCTTATACACAAATAATGTATGATTCAATTGGCAGCCACTTTGGCATTTATGATGAAGGACTGGATTTGGATGGGGATTCTATACGATTTGGGGCATTTGTGATTCCTGTGATGCCTCCTCAATCAACTTTTACGTTTAATCTTTTAGTCCGCCCGACTGTTGAGCAAATTCTGGAATTAAATGTAATTGCCACTGATCCGATTTTTGACGAAAGTCATATGCAGGAAATGTTTAATCGTGCGTGTAATAGTGTTCTGGGAGATTGTGTTGGCTGTATTGCTGATTTGGTTGGATTTCTTCCGGGTGCAGGATGTTTGGTGGGAGCTGCAGGCATGGGTTGTGCAATTGGAGATTTAGCAAACTCACTTGGGCATCAAAATTCGGGTGGGATAGCAAGCAGTTTGAAAGACCTGGCATTGAATGCTGCGGGTACGGCCTTGTGTGGAGCAAGTGGAGGTGCGGGTAAAGAAGGTTTTAAGACAGCACTAAGCTCTTTATTCAATCAAAGCAATATAGGTTCATCTGCCAGTAGTGCTGCACAATCTATCGGAAGCGGACTGGCTGGTGCAGGTGCAGGTGGTTGCCTGGGCAATCCATGTGGTGATTGTGATGGAGATTGTTCTTCAAAGAAAAAATTCTTACATCCGGCTAACAGCCATGACCCAAATCAAAAAACGGGTACTGCCGGCTCAACAGAGGACAACTATATACCGGGAGACATCAGAATGCCTTATATGATAGAGTTTGAAAATCTTGATTCTGCAACAGCCGCTGCAAGAGAAGTTTTTATTACCGACACATTAGATTTGGATGTTTTTGATATTCAGACTTTTCGCTTTGGGAATTTTGGTTTTAGCGGACAAACCTTTGGTTTAGAAGACCGTACAGATAGATTTTACTTTGCCCGGGATTTAGATTTACGGCCGGATAAAAATATTATCCTGAGAGTTATAGGTGAGGTAGATACTGCAACCGGAATCATTGAATGGTACTGGGGCTCATATGATCCGAATACCATGGCTCCTACATTTGAATTATCTGAGTTTTTTCTTCCGCCTAATGTGAACAGCCCGGAGGGACAAGGCTTTGTAACTTATAGTGTACGCCAAAAGGATAATCTGCCACATCTAACTGAAATTCACAATGATGCTAAAATTGTTTTTGATTTTAATGATCCGATTTTTACGAATACATGGAGTAATATCATAGACCGTGAACCACCGGTGACTACTGTCAATCCTTTGCCTGCCTTAACTCAGGATACAATTATTCACCTTAGCTGGTCGGGTTTTGATGAACATGCAGGAGTAGCAGGTTATTTTATCTATGTTTCTGTAAACGATAGTGATTTTGTGCAATTGGAAGCTAATTTTTCAGAAGAAGAAATCTATCTGATTGGAAAAGAAAACTATCATTACGGATTTTACATCTATGCCGTTGATTATGCCGGTAATTTTGAATCAAAAGACCCTATTGCAGAGGTTGAGACAACCATTGATTTAAGCAGTGGAATAGCGAACATTACGCCCGGTAAATTGCAATTGTTTCAAAACACGCCCAATCCGTTTAGTAATGAAACAGAAATTCAATTTAATCTGCCTCAGGCAGGCTATGCCGAATTAGAAATACTGGACATACACGGCAGACAGGTTTATCTGCGGAGTTTCAGGCATTTGAATGAAGGCTTGCACAGCGAATTCCTCAATCAGGATATTTTCTCCGGAGGGGTTTATTTTTACCGTCTAAATACAGCCGGAGGCTCCATTACCCGAAAAATGTTGCATGTGGAGTAATTGTTCGTTTTTTTTCTCTTATTTTTTCTTACAAAAACTACCTTTGTGTCCAAAGAACAGATGGGTGAATAGTCTGTTGCTAAAAGCGAATTCTTTTTTTCACCGGTCTTTAATTTTGTAAATGGCCTGAAATAAGTGACAAATAATTTGAGATAGCTGAACGTAAAGCGCATAAAAACTGTAGTTTAGAAAAATAATATTATGGATAAACATGTATATAATGTTTCGTTGAAATGGAATGAAGGAAGAAAAGGCATATTACACTCACCGGAGTTACCTACAAAAATAGAAGTTGCTACTCCCCCGGAATTTGATAAGGGAATACCCGGTATCTGGTCACCGGAACACTTGTATACTGCTTCGGTTTTAAGTTGTTTTATGACTACTTTTTTAGCGATTGCGGAATATTCAAAACTCGAATATGTAAGCTTTAGTTGTGATGCAGAAGGCATATTGGATAAGATTGACGGCAAATATCAAATACCGGAGATTATCATAAAAGCAAATTTAGTGATTAAAGATGCCGCGAGAAAAGATAGGGCAGAGCGGATATTAAACAAGTCTGAAGCCTCCTGTTTAATCACAAACTCCATAAAAACCAAAGTGCATTTGGTAAATGAAATTAGTGTTGGTGGGTGAAAAAGGCATATTACCATTAGATATATGCTTGGTTTTTCGTTTTACCCAAAATTTTACACGCATGACATTCTCCAATGCATGGAATTTGAGCGAGGATGAGGGTGAAATACCCGAAGTCACCATGCAAGTCGCCTATCTAATATTAATAATTGAGCATGCATTTTCAAGAGAAAATTTACAGGATAAGCTCAAAATTAAAAACAGAGACTATTTTCGAAAGGCGTATATCAATGACGCACTAAAATCAGGTTATATTGAAATGACTATTCCCGACAAACCCAATAGTCGCTTACAAAAATACCGTCTGACGGAAAAAGGAAAAGCATTACAAAAACAGTTAAGGAAATGATTTTTTTGAAACACATGTATCAACCCGGAGTTTTCGGTCAATTACCCAAAACTTTACGCACATGGCATTTCCCAATGGATGGAATTTGAGTAAGAGAGAAAGCTTCTGTGTTAAAGACTGGATTAGTAAAAAGCTATAGATTACACTTAAGTTTGACCCTGTAATAAATCTCTGTTATATGCCATAAAGCTGATATCCGTAGAAAAACATTGATGATTTTTCAATTGCCTCAGGTATCATAGTTTTGGAATGCAATTGTTTTTCAGTTAACTCACTTTGCCAAGTTTCATCAATTTCATTATAAATTTCAAATTTTCTCGAGATACTGTCGTAATGTATTTGCTTCCCACTTCGGCAAAAACCACCAGCAAGAATGATATAAAATTCTGCTCTGCCGTTAATGTCGCAAATCTGTTTTAAATGATCAATTGATGAAACAAGTTGCCACTCCATAATTAATTAAATTTGAAATTTAAACCAAGAAAGTAATAAAATATGACTAATTTTCCAAAAAGAGATTTTTTTTCAAACCGGTACTTCAAGGAATTAAACAGCTTTTTTATGCCTGGGGTGAGGTTTTGTGAAAAATGTTTTTTTGCCATTTGTTTTCCTATAAATGACAGGAATTGTAAATTGCAATGGGGTGGGGAATAAGAACTGGGAAAATGAAAAGATTAATCTTAATTCATTGAGGGAGTATTAGTGAAATCATTTTTGAAAAAAATGGCAGACATAAATAGCAAAGTGACTCGCAGAAAATCTATAAGCAGAATAAAAGTTGCTTGTGCCATCATTGAGATTGAAAACAAAACACTTGTTGTTCAAAGAAGTGAAAAGATGAGCTTGCCATTAAAATGGGAATTTCCTGGTGGAAAAGTTGAGTCAAACGAAACAGATGAAGAATGTATTAAAAGAGAAATAAAAGAAGAGTTAAATATTCATATATTAGTCGAAAAAAGTTTGAGACCTTCAAATTTTGATTATCCAAATATTTCTATCAAACTTATCCCATTTATTGCAAAAAACATTGATGGAGAAATAAGATTGAAGGAGCATCAACAATATGTATTTCTGGCAAAAGAAGAATTGAGTAAATTAGATTGGGCGGAAGTTGATATCCCAATTTTAAAAGAATATTTAAACCAATGAATCAAGGTATTTACGAAGAATTAGTTACTCAATTAGTTTCACAAAAAATAAGCGAATTAGATAAGGATGCCTTCTTTATCAATAAAACTAAGATTGACAAAGAGGAGGCCTCTACATTTTTAGCAAAACACCTTTCAGCTACAATAAAGAATGCCTTAAATTTAATCAAAGGCGAAAACCAGCTTGACTTACAGATTAAAATAGCCAATAAAATAATTCTGTTCTTAAAAGAAGAATTAAAAAAGGAAGCTTTTAATGATGACTTGATTTCAATTGAAGGAGAAATTTTGAAAGCTGTGTTTTCTAAAATAGATGCTCACTTCACTGATTTCGATTTGCATTTAAAAGAAATCACTCCATACACCAGATTAACTCATAGCGAACTGTTTACTGGTGGAAATGCAAATATATCACTTGAAAGTGAGCTAAAAAAAGAAATACTTTCCTCTAACAGGATTGATTTATTGGTTTCTTTCATAAAATTTAAAGGAATCATTATACTTGAAAGAGAACTACAGGAATTCACAAAAAGAGGCGGTCAACTTAGGGTAATAACAACTACTTACATGGGAGCATCTGATTATAAAGCCATTCAGTTGTTATCTAATCTTGAAAATACCCAGATAAAAATCTCATACAATTCCGGAAATGAAAGGCTGCATGCAAAAGCGTATTTATTTTATAGAAAAACAGGATTTCATACAGGATATATTGGCTCATCGAATTTCTCGCGTTCAGCATTAACTGATGGTTTAGAGTGGAATGTTAAAATTACCACGAAAGAGGTAAGCCACATTATTGACAAATTTCAAAAGACTTTTGACTCATATTGGCAAAGTGATGATTTCGAACTCTTTGATGATTCGAAGCATAAAGAAAAGCTTGTAGACTCTTTGAGTCAAGGCAGAAAACCCAATGGTATTCATACTTCTATTTCTTTTTTTGATATCAAACCCTATCCATTTCAAAATGAAATTTTAGAAAAACTTGAAGTAGAAAGAACCGTCCATAATCGAAATAGAAATCTTGTTGTTGCAGCAACAGGAACCGGTAAAACTGTTGTTTCTGCTTTTGATTACAAAAACTTTAAGCAACAAAATAAATCTGCTAAACTTCTATTTCTTGCACATAGAAAAGAGATTTTAGCTCAATCCTTATCCACTTACAGAGGGGTTTTACGAGATAATAATTTTGGTGAATTATGGGTAGATGGACTGATTCCTGATCGCTATGAATATGTTTTTGCATCTGTTCAAACACTGAATAATCGTTTGGAATCTCTAAATCTATCTCCAGACTATTTTGATTTTATTGTAATTGATGAATGTCACCATCTTACTGCAAATAGTTATCGAGGTATTATCAATTATTTTACTCCTAAAGTTTTGTTGGGACTAACTGCAACGCCAGAAAGAATGGATGGTGGAGACATCCAGGAAGACTTTCATAATAGAATTGCAGCTGAAATTAGACTCCCGGAAGCTTTGAATAGAAAATTACTTTGCCCGTTTCAGTATTTTGGCATAACAGATAGTATTGACCTTTCAACAGTTGGCTGGGAAAGGGGCAGGTATATTGCCAATGAATTAACAAACATTTATACAACTAATAACAGAAGAGTAGGTGAGATAATTAATGCATTAGAAAAATATACAAAGGACAAAGAAGATGTTAGAACTCTTGGGTTTTGTGTTTCAATTGAACATGCTCAATTTATGGCTGAGAAGTTCTTGTTAGCGGGATTAAAAGCTGATTATTTGACAAGCGATAACAATCAAAATCGTGATAAAGTAAGACATCAATTACTGAAAAAAGAAATTAATTATTTGTTTGTTGTTGACATTTTCAATGAAGGCGTTGATATCCCTGAGATTGATACTGTCTTATTTTTGCGTCCAACTGAGAGTTTGACAATTTTTCTTCAACAACTTGGTAGAGGATTGCGTTTAGCTGATAATAAAGACTGTCTTACAGTGCTTGACTTTGTAGGGAACTCAAGACCAGAATACAATTTTGAAAATAAGTTTCGGGCACTTATAGGAAAAACGGCAACTACTGTAACTAAAGAAATTGAAGATGATTTTCCGCATTTACCACTTGGTTGTTCCATCGTTTTAGAGAAAAGAGCTAAAGAGATAATTCTTGAAAATATCAGAACGGCAACTTCTCTCAATAGAAACCAATTGATTCTAAAAGTTAAAAATTTTAAGCACCAAACTACATTACCATTAAATCTCCAGAACTTCATTGAATTTCATAATATACCGCTTCAACTAATATACAAAAGAGGTAGCTGGAAGCGTCTTTGTCAATTAGCAAATCAAATTGATGATTTTGAAGATACTAATGAAAAACAAATTGTTTCTGCGATTTCAAAAAAATGGCTTTCGAGCAATTCTACCAGTTATTTTCATTTCATTTTAAAAATAGCAAAGAAAAATTTTGCAATACCTGTGGATGACTACAATGAAACAGAGAGGAAAATGCTTTTAATGCTTCATTATGACATTTGGCAAAAAGCAGCAGGTTTTGATTCGCTTGACCGTAGCATTCGGGAAATTGGCAAGAACAGAGTGCTTGTAGATGAAATCATAGAAGTACTTGAAATCTTAATTGACAGAATTGATTTTAAAGAAATTGATATTGATCTACCGTATGAACAACCGCTAAAAGTACATTCGAGATATACACGCGATCAAATTTTAGCAGGATTCGGGTTAAGTACATTCAAAAGAAAATCTCCGAGTAGGGAAGGAGTTGCAGAGAATACAGACTTAAATACGGAACTGCTTTTTATTAACTTAGTCAAATCTGAAGAGAATTTTTCTCCTACAACAATGTATGATGATTATGCTATCAATGAATATTTGTTTCATTGGCAAAGTCAAAATTCAATAGGTCCTGAAACACCAAAAGGAATGTCA
>REEL01000159.1 GCA_007695095.1 Chitinophagaceae bacterium
CCCAACCATCACCCTTTTTCTCAAACATCCCCTGCAAATAACTCTCAAAAAGCGCTTTCGCATTTTTAAGATTATGTTCGGCATTGGATTTTGCCTTGTCTATGGCGGCAAAGCAGGTGTCTAAAATGGAAACAATGCGTTGTTGTTCGGGGAGAGGTGGTAGAGGGATTTTTGTATTTCTAATTTTTATTTGAGAAATATTTGGCTGTGCTCCTCCAACAGCTTGTGAAACTAACTCTTCTTTTTTAGAAAGAAAGCAATAGAATAAATATTCAGGAATAGTTTTATTATTAGGTAGAATTCCACAAACAGCTTGATTTGTACAAGCTTCAAATTTTAGAATACCAACTTGACCCGCTGTTGCTCCATACATTGCCACTAAGACTGTATTTATTGGAAACAATTTTGCAGATGAATTTTTTAATCCTTTTTCAGTGATAAAATTCCTTGCTTTAAAAATTTCACCTTGACTTACTTCACCACTCATTAGCCAAGGAATAGTTCCACCTTCGTAATAATCTTTATGTGCTTTCAGTGGCGTTCCACCTGCACCTGTATCACATACTTCCCCCAACTTCTTTATTTCCCAACCTTCCTTCATATTGTCTGCATTAAGATTTTTAGGATTAGAAGATTTTAGGATTTTACCATTTTTCTTTTTAGCCATCTTATCATCCTTAAATCCCTTTAATTCTAATTCTGACATTTTTACCTGCTTCATATCAATCCCTTTATTTCATTCATAATTCCTTCCACCGACTTGGCTTCCAACTTAGAAAACGCAAACCACTTCTTACCCAAATCTTTTAACGAAGCACCTAAGTGATAGACATCTTTACCGTCAATAATCAAAAAGCGGTCGTGGCTTTGGGTAAAAGGTTTTGCCTCAAATCCTCCATACTGTTCGTTGGCTATTTTTATGTCCAATTTCAATTGTTTGTTAATGGTTTTAGTGAGAAGTAAAGCATTTACCCCTTTACCTTTCTTCGCTAAGTGGGTTAGGGCATTCTCATCTATATAATTATCTATCAATACAATGCTCTTTTTGGCTGAGCGGATGATTTTAGATGCCAATTCATAAGCATCAAAGACTTGCCCGTCAAAAAATACGCCTTGATTGGGGATTTGGTGGGTACTCACGTGCAGTTCAATTTTATCTACTTTATTTCTCAAGTCTTCAACATTATCTTCCAAACGGTTCATTCTGTTGTTGATGGCATAGCCTTTAAGCAAGTAATCCTTTAAGACACGTGTTGCCCAAATTCGAAACTGAGTTGCTCGCACGGAATTCACTCGATATCCGACTGATAATACAGCATCAATATTGTAATACTTTACTTTGACATTTTGTGTTTTTCCTTTAATTGCTCCGTGTGGAGTGGTATGTTCCAAAATGGAACTAACCACATTTTCGTCAAGTTCACCCGCCTTAAAAATATTGCCTAAATGCTTGGTAATAGCCGGACGCTGAGTGCCAAACAATTCAGCTATTTGCTGTTGGGTAAGCCAAATGGTTTCTGTTTTTTCGTCAATTCTTACCTCAATGTGTTCGGCAAGTTCATCAGGACGATATAGAATAATTTCGTCTTTCATGCTAAATCAAATGCTTGATTGAATCTAAAATTTCCGCACTTTCATCATCCAAGGCTTTTATTTCTTCCAAAATTTCCTTTGGTGTTCGTATGGCAGCTTCTTCTTTTTTAAAGGGGTTTTTTACACTCAAATCAAAAGTACTTTGGTCAATATCTTTGATGTTTACCGTCCAGGAGTTTTCACTATCGGCAGTCCCTTCAGCTTCGCTCATGGCAAGCTTTTGTAGTTCAACAAACTCTGTTAAATCCTTTTCGTTAAGCGGATTGGTCTTTCCTAAGTTACGTCCCGGGTTCAACTGGTAAAACCACACCTTTTGTGTCGGTTTTCCTTTTTCAAAAAACAACACTACAGTTTTTACGCCTGCACCGGTAAAAGTTCCGCCCGGCAAATCCAAGACGGTGTGCAGATTGCAGTTTTGCAATAGCTCTTTTCGCAAAGCAATGCTGGCATTATCGGTATTGCTCAAAAAGGTGTTTTTAATGACCACACCGGCTTTACCGCCAGCCTTCAAAATCTTAATAAAGTGCTGCAAAAAGAGTGAAGCGGTTTCTCCTGTTTTAATCGGGAAGTTTTGCTGCACTTCTGCTCGTTCCTTTCCACCAAAAGGCGGATTGGCAAGCACTATATCATAGCGGTCTTTTTCCTGTATGTCGGCCAGGTTTTCCGCAAGCGTATTGGTATGAATAATGTTAGGAGCTTCTACACCATGCAAAATCATATTCATAATGCCGATGATATAAGCCAGAGACTTTTTCTCCTTACCGTAAAAGGTGCGTTTTTGCAAGATTTCCCACTCTTTGCTGCTTAGTTCTTTCCCTGATTTCAGATAGTCGAATGCTTCGCACAAGAATCCTGCTGAACCAACTGCGCCATCATAAATTTTATCACCGATTTTAGGGGCAACCACTTTTACAATGGCGGAAATGAGCGGTCGGGGTGTATAATATTCACCGCCGTTTCGCCCGGCATTACCCATGTTTTTAATTTTGTCCTCATACAAATGACTCATTTCGTACTTCTCTGCATGGGTGCGAAAACTCAATTCGTCTATACGGTTTATGACTTCCCGCAAATTATAACCACTCTGTATGCGGTTTTTTAGCTCACTGAAGATCTCTCCAACTTTATATTCAATGGTATTGGCATTTTCGGCAGATAATTTGAATTTTTTGAGATAGGGGAATAGTTTCCCATTTACAAAGTCCAAAAGGTCGTCGCCCGTGAGTGCATTGTGGTCAAGCTTTCCATTCGCTAATTTTGGGGCAGCCCAAACGCTCCATTGGTACTTCTGGTCAATAATTGGTTTATATGTTTTCCCGGTAAGTTCGGCAGAGGTTGCACGATCACGCTCCAGATCATCCAAATATTTCAGGAACAATACCCATGATGTCTGTTCCACATAATCTAATTCACTACCACAGCCTGCATCTTTGTGAAGTATGTCGTCTATATTCTTAAAAGTCTGTTCAAACATTCGTTTTAATTTCAGTTTTTTTTAAAGCTTTACTTCAAAAAATAGTTAATAAGCCTACTTTTTTTTAAAATTCACTTTTGCCCTCAACAAACTTATCAATAAATTACTTTATATTCAATTTATACTGTAGACATTTAAGCTTTGCATTATAAAAGTATCAAAAATTTTTAAATTGGTATCTCCCAATAATCACCATCACCTCTCCCCCACTAAAATTCGCTTTCTTCCGGAGAAGTCTTTTAAAATTTCTATTTTTTTGAATCCCTTTGCTTCAAAAATCTCTTTGATTTCTTTGTGCAGATCGGGATGTATCTCTACTATTACTTTCCCTTTTTCTGTAAGTTGTTTTGCTCCGTAAGCTGCTATATTTCGGTAAAAAATACATGCATCCTCACCGGGAGGAAACAAAGCCGGCATAGGTTCAAAGTCCCTTACATGCTTTTCCAGCCCTTCCATTTCACTTTTTTTAACATAAGGAGGGTTGCTGACTATCAAATCCCAATATACATCCGAAGCTATTTCATCTTCTAAAAAGTCTGCTTGTAAAAAGTGAATATCAACACCCAACTTTTTTGCATTTTTTTTAGCTATATTCAACGCATCAGTACTGTTGTCAAGAGCTGTTACTTCTATATCCGGAAATTTATGCTTTAATGAAATAGCTATACATCCGCTACCGGTACCTACATCAAGTATTTTTTGTGGTTTTTCGGGAAAATTTTCAATCACACTATATGCTTTTACAACCAATTCCTCAGTCTCCGGCCTGGGAATCAAAACCCCTTCAGAAACCTCTAAGATGAAGTCTAAAAAATAGGCCTTCCCTATTACATATTGCACCGGACGTCCTTTTGACATTTCCGTTAAAAATGAATTTAGGCGGTTTATGCTTTTTTCTTCGGCTATGGTTTCCGGATTTGTCAGTAAAAAGTGCTTATTATAGCCAATTTCTTCAAAGAGAATGTATGCAATTTGTTCAGACTCTCTATCATCATAGTTCTGATTTAATGATTTAACTGCATCTTTAAACAGCTCAGCTATATTTTTATTCATAATGAAGTTTAAGGCATTAAAAGCCGGGTATGAAAAGCATTTTACAAAATTGTATGTTTTTAAGCATTTTTATAAATATTTAAGGGCTTTTTAAAATAGTAAAGAGCCTTATCCTTAATTTTACCCATTAATTGCAGGAATGGATTGATGAACGAATAAGAACTTTTAAATTAGATTTATCCAAAATCTTTTTAAAAACCAGATTTAGAAATTCAATCATTATTCTGCATTTTTAGCAGATACATAATTTAAAATGGATGAAAATTAAAAGAAGTCAGATATTAAAGGGTAAAAATAAATTTTTAAATTTAAAAATTGCCCGCCTACCCTCCGGAATTGAAATTCATATGGGAATTCACGTTTTCCGAAGTGAAAAAGAGGGTCCGGTAGTTTTACTTTCCGGTGGCTTGCATGGGGATGAAGTAAATGGCATTGAGATAGTTAGAAGATTCATAAACAGTAATATTCCGTCAAATTTATTGTGTGGAAGTATAGTAGCTATTCCAATTATTAATGTGTTTGGTTTTTTAAACTTTTCCAGAGAAGTTCCTGACGGTAAAGATGTTAACCGAAGTTTTCCCGGTTCCAAGGAAGGTTCTCTGGCAAGTCTGGTGGCTTATAATATTTCTGAGTATATTTTGCCGGTTATAGATTATGGCATAGACTATCATACCGGAGGAGCAAAGAGAGTTAACTTCCCGCAAGTGCGATACAATGTAAACGACCCTAAAGCTTTTGAATTAGCTCAAAAATTCGGTGTACCATTTATTTTAGGTAACGAAACTATCAGCGGCTCTTTAAGATGGCAGGCTGCAAAACAAGACAAGCCTATCATTGTTTATGAAGGAGGTGAATCTATGAGGATGGAAGAAGATGCTATTGAGCAAGCGCTTTTTGGAACAGAAAATGTATTAAAACATTTGGGCATGGTTGAGGGGGAATTGATAGAAAAAGAGTGTACACATATTAGTAAAAGTACCTGGATCCGCTCTCCCCGATCCGGTTTATATAGAGCCGAAAAGCTATCAGGAGATTATGTTCACAAAGGTGAAATTTTAGCTGTTATTTATGATCCTTTTGGGAAATATGCTTATCCTGTAAGTTCTAAACATGAAGGATATATTATCGGCCATAATAATCTGCCTGTTGTACATAAAGGGGACGCTCTCTTTCATTTGGGAATTAAAGACTAATAAAATCAATCAATTATGCGTAATTTACACTTTCTCTTAATCGTCCTTTTTTTGAACTCTTGCTCACAAAGCCGTGATATCGAAATTCCTGATCCTGATTTTTCAATAGCTCTGCCGGACAGAATGTATTTTAATAACCTAAAGTACTATAAGTATGACAGAGAAAAGGTTGATGCAAACAGGGAGCGCTTGAGCTTTAATTCTTTTTATGAAAACAAAAGTCTACCTCATTTCAGATTTTCATTTTTATATGATCAACCCGGTGGAAGAGCATTGCTGGAGTTAAAAGATTATAATTTTGAAGAAAATGCTGATAACGGCTTTTTTGAATATGCATTCTCTGACACCACCTATGTTTCAGGACATAAAACAAATGACCCTTTGCTGGCATTTCAAAACGGATATCTAAGCCTCAGAAATTTGAAAATGAATGGCAGCATCCATTTTATTGATGATGATAAAAATAGATTTCAATTGTATGAAGACGATGCAGAAAGAAAGAAAGTAATTGAGCTTCTAAGTGATTATTTTAAGCTGATAGATAAAATTTAAGCAGCTTTTTGAGAGGCTTTTGCTCTGAATTTCCGGCTTATAACCTTGATAAGCTTATAAAAAAGCAAAAAAATCAAGACTAAAACTACACTAATTATAATGTAAGACCACACATATAAAGGAATACCCTCTTCCTTGGTAATACGGTTTCCTGATATTTTATAGATTTCAGGGATGCCTCCGAATTCAGTTTGTAAAAAGCTGCTGTAATCAACCAGGGTTTCCCAAACTTTGAGTTCTTTTCCATTGCGAACTATAACCGTTTCGTCCAATTCTAAGACTTGTCCGTTTTTATCCTTAAAAATGATTTCCAAATGAGGTAATAAATCACCTACTAATGGCAGAAATGAAGCTATATAATAGTCTGCAACAACATGATAAAGCCTTTCTTCATTTTTTTCAATTAATAAGTAAGATTCATTGTATTCTAAATAATTACCGGTAAATAGTTCGGCTTTTTTTACCGCTTTATTAGCCGGAACAGGCAGATCCAAAACAGGTACTTTCAGCCATAAGGCTCTTCCGGGATCATAAGTGTATTTCATACCGGATATCTGTAGAAAAAAAATGTTTCCATAAATCTGTGATAACATGGTTGAGGCCTCTAAAACATTGTAAATCTCCTTTCCAGTTAAGTATATGGAAACTGCCGGATAGCCGGGTTTATCATCAGGGCCGGAGCCTAATCCGGATACAGTTACTATGTCAAAAAAAGTAATGTACCCTTTTCTTGAGGTAAGTTTTGCCGGGTTTATATTTGCTCTTATCACTCCGTTTCCTTGCAGTGCCACATCTACAACTTCGCCGGTAATAGATTCAGCAGTATGTCTCATAGCATCTGTTACAAAGTTTCCCAATGGAGTTTCCTGAAAAGAATCATCTCCTTTAACTGAAAAGTCACTGTAAACAAGATTTTTATCCACTCTGGTATATTGACTGTCGGTATAAGATGAAATAAAAGCATTTAACTTTAATTCATACTCTTCAACCATTTTAGCAACCAGAGGGTCTTCCTTTACAGAACTGTTTAATTTATAGAGATAAGGTATGTTTTTTTCTTCATTTATCAGGCTGAGTTTTTTATTCTTTTTATCAAAAGAAAACTCTAAAACTGCCAAATGAGAAAGATAATAATCAGGATGAAAAAGTATTGTTCCGTTAATAATTTCCGGTTTACTCATATAGGTATGACTATGACCTCCCAGCAATATATCTATCCCGCTCACTTTTTCAGCCAACACCCTATCTTCACCAATTCCGGAGTGCGTAATAGCAACTATCACATCCGCGCCCATCTCTCCAAGCGCATGAACCTGCTCTTTAGCAGTCTTTATAGAATTTCTAAAATCTACCGGCTCGGCATAAGGAGCCAGTGCTAAAGCACCTTCACCCAATAATCCGAAAATACCTACTTTAAGTCCGTTTTCCAGGGTATAAATTTTATTTTCTAAAATTTCAATGTCCCCTAATGGATGCCCTTCGGGAATTAAGATATTAGAGGAAATTACAGACATTTCCGGCGATGAATCTTTGTATCCGGCTCTTTCGAAATATTCAGCCAGAATATCAGGACCATAATCAAATTCATGATTTCCTATAGTCATAGCATCATATCCTATATGTTGCATAATCTCTATCTCCGGTGAAAAACCATCCAAAATTAACCAGGCATAAGGAGAGCCGCCCATTATATCACCTGATGATAGAAGTAAGGTGTTTTCAAAATTTCTTTGCATCCGGAATTCATTTACTAAAGTAGCTAAACGAGCAAAACCACCAATTGCATCAGTAGCTTTTTCAGCGCTGTAATCTGAATATGGAATAGGTTTTAAGTTTGAGTGTTCATCACTGGTGTGCATTAGCGTAAAAGTGTATTCCTCACTATCTGCACTAAGTTTTAATACGAAAAAGACACTAATAAAGAGAAATATTATTTTAAAATTCATTGAATCTATTTAAGTCTGTCAAAAAATATCTATTAAACGTCAGTAAATTTATGATTTTCATTTAAATAGGTGACTGAAAAAAACGAAAAAGTATTACTCTTAAAAAAATCACTTTGAAGTATAACTGGATTCTACATATCATAGTTAATAAAGAGTTTGTTTACTTTAAGCTTCTTTTTCTACAATTTGAGGAATCAAATCCACAAACATAAAAGATAATATACATATAGTTTTGTAAGCTATGTTTAAACATCTGTTTATCTATAGCTTTGACAATAGGTAGAGATTGGTACAATTATTTCAAAAAGTATTTATAATTATTTATTAAAAAAATTAAACTATGAAACTCACATTAAAAGGAAACTGGAACACGCTAAAAGGTAAGTTAAAGCAAAAATACGGAGAATTATCTGATGATGATTTAGCTTATACTGAAGGTAAAGAAGATGAATTGATTGGAAAAATTCAAAAAAAGACCGGAAAGGCAAAAGCCGAGATAATTAAATTCATTGAAGAGTCTACTGACGAACCTTCAAAAGCTTAAAAAGTATATTTATTAACTATAAAACTAAAAATGTTGATTATGAAAAGTTTTAAAAAACTATTTCCCCTATTACTTATGATTCCTGTTTTGATGTTCACTGCATGTGGTGAAGCTGACAGAACAGCAGAAACTACTTATGAAGAGGCTGAAGAAGAAGCTGAAACTATTATTGAAGATTTAGAAACTGCATATGATGATACAGAATATAATGTGCGTGATGAAGCAGAGAATACTTTAGCTGCTTTGGAAGATAAAATTGCAGATTTAAGAAGCGAAGTTGACCCTGACAAAGATTTGGATGAAGAAGTTGAAAAACAAATTGAAGAGTTAGAATCTTTGCATGAAGAACTATCAGAAAGTCTTGCTGAACTTGATAATTCAGAAGATGACACTTGGGATGAAATGGTTCAAAACCTGGAAGCAAGTCTGGAAGAAGTAAGAGAGTTTTTAGAAATGTAAATCACAACTAAAAACTAATCTCTAAGAAGGCACATAGTGAATATGTGCCTTCTTTTATTTTAAAGCAAAAGTTGTTTCTTTTTCAGATTTTAAAATGATATTTTCCAGGTCTTTAATAAAATTACCCAAATTATCATTGGTATTATTTAGCACTACTAAAGTGTGGTGATTATCAATATATCTTTTAAAAGAAGTTCTGAAACCTCCCCACCAACCATTGTGATAAATTACCTGATGTCCGTTAAGATCATCAAGTCTGTAGCCAAAGCCATATTTGATTTGGGTTTGATTTCTTCCGAGTAAAGTTGGCGCATAAGCCATTTCAAGACTTTCGTTGCTCAATAGTAATCCATTATATAAAACTTCGTCAAGTCTGTCTAAATCACTCAGTGTTGAAAACACTCCTTTATCTCCTAAAATCCCATCCATTGGACGCTCTGTTACAGGACGATAAAATCTTCTTTCCGGGATAAAGCTAATGGCAAGGTTTTCTTCTACTAATCTACGCTCACAACGATATGTAAATGTGTTGTTTAACCCGGCCGGTATAAAAATCCTTTCAGTTAAAAACTGAGAAAAAGGAACCTCGGCAACTCTTTCAACTACACTTGTAAGCAAAGCATAACCGGTATTTGAATAGGCATGTCTGGTTCCCGGTGTAAAATTCAGACCGGCCCGATTTCTTACCAAAATGCTGACCATATCCTCATTTGTAGGTAAAATTGGTGAGTTCCATTGTCTTTCCATAAACCACATATAATTGGAAATTCCGGAAGTATGATTTAATAACTGGCGAATGGTTATTCTGTCATGATGAAACTCAGGGATATATTCGGTAATCGAAGCATCCAAATCTATCAGACCTTCTTCATGCAAGATTAATATTGAAATTGCTGTAAATTGTTTGCTGACTGAAGCCAACTCAAAAATTGTTTCTTCTTCTAAAGGTATGCTGTTAGAATAATCACGGTAACCTTCAGAAAATCTGAAAATTGTTTCTCCTTTCTTTTTAATCAATACATTTCCTCTGAAACCATGTCTTTCAATAACTGATTCAAAGGCTTGTCTGTATTGATATCTATCCTCAGCAGTGAAATTGCTAAAGTAGTGTTGAGAATCTAAAAATCCAATAAATGATTCCTGGGATTTTTCTATATTGCTTTCGGCTACGTTTAAGAAAGAGGACATTAAAAGCGAAGTAAAAATACTTCCGAAAACAAAATGTTTGAGCATATAATTATTTTATTTCAAAGCTAATTAGAAAAAAAGCAAACTAACAAAAGATTTTCGTAAACTACCAACATAAATGTCTTAAATAAAGAAATATTGTGCAATTTAGTCAACAAAGAGCCTCAATTTTGTTTGAATATACGTTGGAAACATAATTGAGTTTCAAGTTTAAGGGTTTAAAATATTAGGTTTTGATATTTTTTTATTAAAATACAGATACTTCTTGAATTTCCTTTTGACAAAACTTTATTTTTGAATTTGTAATCTAAGTTTAATTAGCATGAGCGGTAATACTTACGGAAAAATATTTCAACTTTCAACTTTTGGTGAATCTCATGGGAAAGCTATTGGTGGTATAATTGACGGCTGCCCTCCCGGAATTGAGCTGGATTTTAAAGCTATTCAATATGAATTAAAGCGCAGAAAGCCCGGACAATCCAAAATCACAAGTCGGCGAAAAGAAGATGATGAAGTAGAGTTTCTTTCCGGTATTTTTGAAGGTAAAACTACCGGTACACCCATAGCTTTTATCATTATAAATAAAGATGCTAAAAGTGCAGACTATGAAGACTGGAAAGATTTATTCAGACCTTCTCACGCTGACTTTACTTATGAAATGAAATACGGCTTTAGAGATTACCGGGGCGGTGGCCGTGCTTCAGCCAGAGAGACAGCCGTAAGAGTGGTTGCAGGAGCTATCGCAAAACAAATTTTAAACCAATATGGTATTATTATAAAAGCATACGTCTCAGCTGTAGGTCCAATTGAATTAAACAAACACTACCGGGAAGTTGATTTACAGCTAACCGATAACTTTATTACACGTTGTCCGGATAAAGAAACTTCTGAAAAAATAGAAAAATATATTTTAAAATTGAAAAAAGCCGGTGACAGTACAGGCGGCATCATAAATTGTGTAATTCAAAATTGTATGCCCGGACTGGGAGAGCCTGTTTTTGACAAGCTGCATGCTGAATTGGGAAAAGCAATGCTCAGTATAAATGCAGTAAAAGGATTTGAAGTTGGAAGTGGATTTAAGGCCTCAGAAATGAAAGGCTCTGAACACAATGATTTATTTGTAAAAAAAGACGGTAAAATTAAAACTGAAACAAACTTTTCAGGTGGCATACAGGGCGGCATATCAAATGGTATGGATATCTTCTTCAGAACTGCGTTTAAACCGGTTGCTACGATTATGAAAGATCAGGAATCATTGGATAAAAGTGGTGAGGAAGTTACTATGAAAGCTCGTGGAAGACATGACCCATGCGTTGTTCCCAGAGCAGTCCCCATAGTTGAAGGCATGACTGCTTTGGTAATTTTGGACTTTGTTTTCAGAAAACTAGCAGTTTCTAAACCTATGCAATAAAACAATTGTTTATGGAGTATCTAAAGAAATCAAATTAAATGAATAAAATATTCAATAATCTAATACAAGCTCACAGACCATTAATTATTGCGGGTCCATGCAGTGCGGAAAATGAGAATCAGTTGATGGAAACGGCTCTTGCATTAAAAGATATAGAAGGCATGTTGCTTTTTAGAAGTGGCGTTTGGAAACCTCGCAGTCAACCCGGAAGTTTCAGTGGTATTGGAGAGAAAGCACTTGATTGGCTACAAAAAGTAAAAGCCACAACCGGACTGAAAATTACGGTTGAAGTAGGCAATGCAGCACAAACAGAAATGGCTTTAGAAAAAGGAGTTGATGTGGTTTGGATTGGTGCCAGAACAACAGTCAATCCATTTTATGTACAGGAAATTGCGGAAGTTTTGAAAGGCTCTAATATCCCCGTTCTGATTAAAAACCCGGTAACTCCCGACTTACCTCTTTGGATTGGCGCTGTTGAGCGTTTTCAAAAATCCGGACTTGATGATATAGCTGTTATTCACAGAGGTTTTTCGCTTTCTTCTTCTGCTCCATACAGAAATGCTCCTGAATGGCATATTCCTATAGAATTAAAGCGTCATTTCCCGGATATTCCTATGTTTTGTGACCCCAGCCATATTTCAGGAAACAGAAAATTTATACAGAAAATTTCACAAATTGCTATGGATTTAGGGTTTGAAGGCCTTATGATTGAAACACACCCCTCCCCTGAAAACGCACTTAGCGATGCCGATCAGCAAATTAAGCCTGAAAAACTGAAAGAAATATTAAGTGAACTGCGTGTCAGCACAAATAATATGAATGATCCGCTTTTTAAGAACAATTTGAACATTCTCAGAAACCAAATAGATTCCATAGATCACCAAATCATTGAATTACTTGCTAAAAGATTTGATATAGTTCGGGAAATCGGAGATTATAAAAAATTAAATAATGTTACTATTTTTCAGTTAAAAAGGTGGCAGTATATTTTAAAAGACAGAATGCAAAAAGCTGAAACAAGTGGTCTGGAAAGGGCTTTTATTAAAGAACTTTTAGAAAAAATTCACGAACATTCCATTTATATACAAACTCAAATACATCAACAAACAGAAACCCCATAAATAGGCTTGAATGGAAAATGTCCTTTACATACATGATGTATTAGAACTTGAACAAAAACTAACTGAACTGACAAAAGGAAAAAAAGTCTTTTATCTAACTGAAGAGACTGTTTATCTGCATGTTATCAAAGAAGACTTAAAGCATTTATTGAATGGTCCGATGCTGATTGTTTCTCCGGGTGAAAAAAACAAAAACTTACAAGCTACTGAACAGATTTGTCAATTTCTTTTAAATAACCGGGCAGACAGACACAGCGTTTTGGTGAGTATTGGTGGTGGAGTAATTACAGATTTAGGTGGGTTTGCTGCTTCCATTTATCAGAGAGGCATTGAAAGTATTTATATACCCACTTCCCTTTTAGGTATGTGTGACGCTGCTATAGGCGGTAAAACAGGTGTAAACTTCAAACATTTCAAAAATCAAATTGGCACATTTGCCTTTGCTGAATCAGTATTAATCCTACCTTCATTACTCGAAACCCTGCCTCTAAAAGAATTTAAGTCCGGAGTAGCTGAAATGTTAAAACATCTATTGATTTGCAATAAGCAGGCATTTGAGAGTTTTATACTTCCGGAAAAGCTAAGTGAATTGACAGTAGAATCAATCAAACAGGCGGTTTTAATCAAACAAGAAATTGTAAAAAGTGATTTTAAAGAAAGTGAAAACAGAAAAAAGTTAAATTTGGGGCATACTTTCGGGCATGCATTGGAAAGTTACTTTTTGAAATATCTTCCGGATGAAGTCCCTCATGGATATGCCATTGCTGCCGGAATTATAATGGAAAGTTTTTGTAATTTGAAGCTAAATCATTTAAATAAAAAAGCTTTTCAACAAATTTGTCAAAAAATTTACCCTTACTTTCCTCATCTGTCTTTTCCTGTAACTACCATTCCTGAAATTTCAGACTTTATGACAAGCGATAAAAAAAACAGAAAGGATAATAATTACATTTGCCTCTTGAGTGATATAGGTTCTGCGCAACCTGAAGTATTGATTGACAATAATTTGATTGCTGAAGCGCTTCGTTTTTATTCTAATAAAAACTATCAAAACTAAACGGAAATATATTACAAATGGAGATAGTAAAAATTAGCCCGCCTCAAAAAAATGAACTTTCTGCAAAAGTAGAACTACCGCTTTCTAAAAGCATACTAAACAGACAACTTATCATTCATGCACTTAACGGAACATTATCTGAATTAAATTTACCGGAAACACTCCCCGAAGACTCTCTTTTACTGCATGAAGCTTTAAATAATAAAAATGAAAAAGTGTACTGTGGACATGGGGGAACTACTTTTAGATTTTTGCTTGCCTACTTTTCACTTAAAAAAAAGCCTGTTGTCTTTGAAGGCAGCAACCGATTAGGGAACAGGCCGGCAGAGCCATTGATAAATGCACTGGAACAAATGGGTCATACTTTTATTAGAGGAAAAGAAAACTTATTTCCACTTACAATGATTCCGGCAAAAGAAATCAAGACAAACTCTATTGAAATTGAAGCAAGTCATAGCAGTCAATTTATATCTGCGCTGCTTTTAATAGCTCCTTATTTACCTCAAGGATTAATCATCAAATTGAAGGGTAAAACAGTTAGTGAACCCTATATTTACATGACAATTGCTTTGATGGAAAAGTATGGCATTAAAACTGAGAAGTTTTTCGATGGTTTTAAAGTAAAGCCGGGAGAGTATAAAACAAAAGTGATTGATACTGAAGGAGATTGGTCCTCTGCCTCCTATTGGATAGCTTTAGCCTCATTAAGTAAAAAAGCAAAGATAGAGCTGTTTCCTTTGGACGAAAAAAGCATTCAGGGAGATTCTAAACTTTTGGATTGGATGGATTTTATGGGTTTAAAATACCATTTTAATAAAAGGCATTTATATATCGAGAGTTCCGGAAATTCTTCATCAGTACCTTCAAACTTAGATTTTTCAGATACTCCTGACTTAATGATGACTATGGCCTGTTGGGCAAAAGCTAAAAATATGACTATTTCAATGAAAGGACTGGAAACATTGGCCGGTAAAGAATCTGACAGAGTTAAAACAACACAGATGGAGCTTGATAAAATCTCCCTATCAAAAGGAGGTTTAATTGCAATTAAGGAATCTATAGAAACGCATTCCGATCATCGTATTGCTTTAGCCATGAGTGTTTTTGGAATTTTTACGGAAATTGAAATTCAAAATCCTGACGTTATCAGAAAGTCCTATCCCGGGTACTGGAATGATATGAAACAGGCAGGGTTTTCAGTTGATTTTTACACAACAAGTATGTACTGATTCTCATTTATAACAGCTTAAGAGCAGATATACCACCATCAACTTTTAAAATTTGACCGCTAATCCAGGAAGACTTTTCTTTTGACAGTAAAAAAGCTGCCATTTGAGCTAAATCTTCCGGTTTACCTACACTTTTTAAAGGATGACGTTCTTCTGAAGCTCTTCTTTTGTCATCATTAGCTAAAAGCTTAGCAGCCAGAGGTGTATCAGTAAGTGAAGGGGCTATGGCATTTACTCTGATTGAAGGTGCCCATTCTGCTGCCAAAGATCTTGTTAAACCCTCTACAGCACCCTTAGCTGCAGCTATAGAGGCATGAAAAGGCATACCTAAAGTAACGGCTACTGTACTAAATAAAACTACAGATGCATCTTTTGATTTTTTCAATCTTGGAAATGCCCATTGCAGGGATTTTACGGCACCTAAAAAATTAATATCCAAATCTCTTTGAAAATCTTCTGTTTTTAAACCCCTGAATGGTTTGAGGTTGATAGTCCCGGGTAGATAAACAAAACCATCTATTGCCTCATCCATATCCGGCAACTCATCTTTTTCAACATCAAAAGTATGATGCGTTACTCCTTCCATTGATTTTAAATTTGTAGAATTTCTGCTAAAAACATGAACAGTATTTCCACTTTCTGTAAGTATTTCAGCTAATTTTAGACCAATCCCGCTTCCGCCGCCTATGAGTACATAATTCATAATAATATTTTATCAATCAACACTACCTATGAGTAAAATGTTTAAAGAAATCTGTTCCGATGGATTTATAAAAAGTATTCTTGTATAGCAATTAAGTAATAGACAATGAATTTTATTAAGTCAAAAAACTGACATTTATGTCGTCTTACATCTTTTTACTTGCAGAATATTGTTTAATATTATTTTCATTTTATTAAACAAATTTAGACGATATTTACATTGTATTAATAGGATATTAAATAAGTTTAAAACTAAAATTATGGGAAAGTTAGGTAATGCAACATTTGAAAATTATATAGGATTAGAGCAAGGTCTAAATGAAATGGCTTATCAAATGGTCGCTCATGTTCTTACGCTTGGCTATGCTGTTATGCTGGCAGGTCTTTTTTATTTTATCCTTACAATGAAATCAGTTTCCGTGAAATACAGGATTTCTTCTGTACTTTCAGTAGTTGTTATGGTTTCTGCTTTTTTACTACTTTATGCACAATCTCAAAACTGGACAAATAGCTTTGTTTTTGATGCTGAAAGGGGAAAGTATTTTCTTGGCGAGGGAACGGATTTGTTTAATAATGGCTATAGATATCTAAACTGGTTAATAGATGTTCCTATGTTATTATTCCAAATCTTGTTTGTGGTTTCACTTACAAAGTCCAAATTTTCCAGTATTCGGAATCAGTTTTGGTTTTCCGGAACGGGTATGATTATAACCGGTTACATTGGTCAGTTTTATGAAGTAACCAATATAGCTTCATTTGCAATATGGGGAGCAATCTCAACGGTGTTCTTTATTCACATTCTGATTTTGATGAGAAGAGTTATATCAGAAGGAAAAGAAGGGATTCCTGCTAAGGCTCAAAAAGTACTTGGCTCTATTTGGATTTTATTCCTTTTCGCATGGATGTTATATCCGGGCGCCTACCTGATGCCGCACTTATTAGGAATTGGTGCTGAAGCAGGTTTTTTTAACGAAACAGGTATAGTTGCACGCCAAATAACCTATACGATTGCAGATGTCTTGTCAAAAGTGGTTTATGGTGTCTTGCTGACAGTAGTTGCCCAAGTTCGTAGTCAGGAAGAAGGATATGTAGAAAAATAAGTAATTTTCTTCAAATTTTTATGCCCCCTGAAATGATATGTTAATATTACTTTCAGGGGGTTTTTAGTTTAAATGGTGTAAGGTTGACAAATAAAATCAATCCGTATAAAAACCAGATTATTCAAAAGTTTTCCCCTACTCTGCTAAATCTGTTTAATTTACAGCTAACTGAAAAGAATTATAGTTTAAAACTTAATAAAATCACAAATCATAACTTCAACTTATTGCTTTTCAACTCTTTAAACCTAAAATACACGGCTGATTATGTTATTTTAACCATATTTTTTCACTATTAAAAATGTAAAATATTAATCCTTAAATGTACATTAGATGCATAATTTTAATTAAAAGTAACCTTTACAATAAACTGATTTTTTTATAAAAGTAAACATGAAAAAGCACATTATAATTTTAAACTTAATTTTCATACTCTTAAGCTTTCAATCTAAAGCACAAGTATTACCAAACGTAATAGAAGATACTATAAATATCAACTGTGGTGAAACGGCTATTTTTGCAATAGATAATCCTGATCCACAACTAACATATATCTGGTATTCAGACCAAAACATGATTATAGGTTTTGGGGATAGCCTCATAACTCCCGGTCTTACGCAAAGTACCTCTTATTTTGTTAATTCTGTAAACACAGATGACGTACTTGATACTTTAACTTTTAATACTGCTAATGCTACCGGAGCAACAGGCCCTTCACAGTTACAGGCAGACAATGCATATAATGGCACCGGATTGCAAGGACAAGTCACTATTATAGGAGATGGAATTCAGCAATGGATAGTCCCTCAAACTGCCACCTATACTTTTGAAGCTTTTGGTGCTGAAGGAGGAAATTTTGTTGGCTATACTTTTGATAATCCCGGCAAGGGAGCTAAAATAAAAGGAGATTTTGATTTGGAAGAAGGTGACACAATCAGAATTCTGGTTGGACAGAAAGGAGGTCAGAATACTTCTTCATTCGCAGGACAAGGTGGCGGTGGCGGAACTTTTATTGTTAAAGTTGTTCCAAACTCAAGCTACCAAATGTTTGATGGTACATATGTAGAACCACTGCTTGTTGCAGGTGGTGGTGCGGGTGCCCCGAACAGTTCGGCAAGCTATCCGGTTGATGCCAGAACTGATACCAGAGGTGCAAATCATAGTTCTGTAGGAAACAATAATTCAAATAGTGCCGGAGGTGGAGGTAGCTTTGAAGTCGATGGTGGTGGGTTACTATCATTCAGAGGGAGAAGCTTTTTAAGTGGTGGATTAGGTGGTGATGGATCCTGGACATTTGGCGGCTTTGGCGGCGGTGGAGGCAAAGGGGGTTCATTTGGTGCTGCCGGTGGCGGCGGTGGTTTTGACGGAGGTGACTATGTTAATACCGGAGGTACAAACACTGCTAATGGAGGTGGATCTCTCAATGCCGGAGCTAATCAGCAAAATTCTGCCGGCTTTAATATGGGTAACGGATTCGTTAATGTCTATTTCAAAACAATTCCTGCATTTCAAACAGGTTTACCTCTATATGTTTCAATAACTGACCTAGATCCACCGATAGTTGCGGATCCCGATACGCTATTTTGCGAAGGCACTCTTATACTTACTGCCTCAGGAAGCAATGATATAGTTTGGTTTTATGATGCTGACGGACAGAGTATTGCAAGTACCGGTAATGAATTTGTAACACCGGTAATTACAGAACAAACCACTTATTGGGTTGCTACAACTTCACCAAATACTTCTTTTGCAGGTACCACCTTTGAGTTTACAAATGCGGGAACTACAGGACGTTTCGGACCCGGGCAGTCCGATGTTAATGCAGCTTATGCAGGTACAAGTTTAGATGGTCAGGTAAATGTTATAGATGGTATACAATTATGGGAAGTTCCTGTAACAGGAACATATAAAATTGAAGCATATGGAGCAGAAGGCGGGAATAATGGTGGTCTTGGAGCAAAAATGTCCGGTGAATTTCATCTGACTGCCGGTGAAATAATTCAAATTTTAGTTGGTCAGGGAGGTCAAAAGTCAATTTCATCATCTTGTTCAAATTGCGGCGGTGGTGGAGGTGGTACTTTCGTAGTACAAGAAGGAGCAACTGATGAAAGCGGTATATATGTCATTGCCGGTGGTGGTGGTGCCTGGGCAGGAGGAAGTGATTTAAGTCTCTTAGACGGCAAAATTACCACAGAAGGCAGTAACGGCAATCGTTCAACAGGTGTATATGCCGGAGGCATAAATGGAAATGGCGGAGAAGGACAGCAAAATACTGCCGGTGGCGGTGGCGGCTTTTACACTGATTTAGTAGGTGAAATTTCGGGCCAAAGAGGTGGTTTAAGTTTTTTAAATGGCGGTACTGGTGGCAATGGGAATAATAATGCTAATGGTGGTTTTGGCGGTGGTGCCGGAATCAACTCAGCTGTTAGCAGTTTTCGTGCCGGTGGTGGCGGCGGATATTCAGGTGGTGGAGCAGGTTTTATAAATAATAGTACCACATCCAGTGCCGGAGGTGGTGGATCAATCAACAATGGAACAAATCAGGATAATGAAGCAGGATATCAACAGGGACATGGCAAAGTTATTATAACAAGCATCATGCCTGAAGGATGTTACTCAGAATTAGTGCCTGTTGTTATAAATTTTTTCGAACTTAATGAGCCAAGTGTATCTGTCCCTACCCCTGTTTGTGATGATGATGTGACTTTAACTGCTTCCGGAAGTCCTGCCGGTTACACATGGTTTAGTGATATGGATGGAACAGATGAAATTGGAACAGGATCTGTTTTTAATACTACATTATCTGCCGGAAGCTATACATTTTATGTCGCTGCTTCATCTGACAGTTGTATGAGTCCGATTGTACCGGTAAACTTTACGGTTAATGAAGCACCTACTGTAGAGTTTGTACTTGAAAATACATTACTATGTGATGATGACGCTGCAATAGTTTTAAGTGGAGAAAACCCTTCAGGTGGAATTTTTACAGGTAGTGGAGTAAGCGGCAATATGTTTAATCCTACTACTGCCGGATTAGGGGTTCATGAAATCACTTATACTTATTTATCAACAAATGGTTGTTCCGGTGAAGCCTATGCTGAAATAGAAGTTGAACGATGTACAGGAATTGAGCTTAGTAAGGAAAACAGCACGAACATAAACGTATTCCCTACTATATTTGAGCATACCTTAAATGTGGAGTTTATGCATCAATATAACAATAGCTTTTCTTACAGCTTAACATTGACTGATGTTACCGGTAGACTTATACTTGAAAAGGATATTCAATTTTCAGCTAAAGACTTTAGTCTGCAGTTAAATAATCTGGAAGGTATTGCACCCGGGCTTTATGTATTAAATATACAGGGAAATGAAGAAAGTATTTCTTTTAAAGTTTTAAAAAGCAGATAAACCTTTCTTTATCATTAATAATTCTATTAGTTAACCTTTTTTTGGACGAATTATTTATTGAAGCTGATAGCACCAATAAAATTTCATACTGAAACAGCATTGAGTTAAAAATTAAACTTCATATTGAATGAATTTAATAATTTGATATTCATATAGTTATGTATCAAATGGCTTTGAATTCCATGTCATTTTAATCGTTTTTTTTGTTTTATTTTTATTGACTTAATTGACTTATAAACGTAAATTGTAACAGAATTAAAGAGAGACTAAAACAGATAAAGCCTGATTTAATCTTAATATATCTCACTTAATTTATTAACAGTAACCTTTATTAAATAAAAAAATCATGAGAAAATTCTCTACTTTTTTCAGCTTGGTCCTTATTGTCTGGACTTTAAATTTGAATGCGCAATTACCTGCACCTTCATTAGTTCAAAATTCATTCAATATCAATTGTGGTGAATCAGCTACTTTTGAAATTGACAATCCTGATCCTCAACTTACCTATTTATGGTATGCTGATGATAGTGGAACTGATTTGATACATACCGGAGAAGTTTTTGAAACTGACAACTTAACTATAAACACAAACTTTTGGGTGAATGCTGTTGATGGTTTAATTGCTTCGGGTGTACTTGAATTTACAAATGCAGGTGCAAGTGGCAGGTTTGGACCGAGTCAGGCACAGATTGATGCCGAATATACCGGTACTAGTTTAGATGGTAGCGTAACTGTTATCGGTGATGGAATTCAGGAATGGACAGTCCCTTTTACAGGTACTTATACCATTGACGCTTATGGAGCTCAGGGTGGGTTTGCCGGAGGTGGACAAGCTGGTTTAGGTGCAAGAATATCGGGTGAGTTTGACTTAATTGCAGGTCAAAAGGTACATATAATTGTAGGACAACAAGGGGGGCAATATCAAGCAAATACAAGAAGATGGCAATCTTCAGGAGGTGGTGGTTCTTTTGTTGTATTAGAAGGAGCTGCAGATGAAAGTGATATTTTAGTTATTGCCGGAGGTGGTGGCGGATATGCTCACAACAGGGCAACCAATAATGTAGATGGACAAGCAGGGCCCAATGGAGGAAATGGTTCAGGAAATACAAGTAGTTCAAATGGTGGCTCGAACGGTTCAGGTGGGCTAAGTTCCAGTGGTGGAAACTGGGGCGGCGGAGGAGGTTTTATTGGTGATGGAACTACTGCTACAAGTAGAGGTGGTAGAAGTTTTTTAAATGGAGGCTTGGGAGGTACCGGAACTGTTGCTGATGTTGAAGGTGGTTTTGGTGGAGGTGGTGGAGTAACTAGAACATTATCGAATAATACACGTCGTGGTGCAGGTGGTGGAGGTTATTCCGGAGGAGGAGCTGCCCACAGTACTTCTACGTTAACCGGTACTACCGGTGGAGCAGCCGGTGGTGGTGGTGGTTCATATAATAATGGACTTAATCAGATAAATGAAAGTGGCATAAGAGCCGGAGATGGATTAGTAGTAATTTCTTATGATATAAATAACATTAATGACAGCAGTCCATTAGTGC
>REEL01000160.1 GCA_007695095.1 Chitinophagaceae bacterium
TGCTCTCAAGTCGCGTGTAATAATCTCCTGAATAGAAAGAGCTGGAAATGGAAAATGGATAATTGATAATGACACAAATTCCAAGAGACCAAGACCCAAGGTAGAAAAATGTCAAATTTATGATGGAAAATGGAAAATGTATCTAAACTCCACGCAGAAAGACCATAAAGAAGCCGGTTTGCAGAAGGGGTGTGACCTTCAGTCCTGGAAGTGAGAGGAGTTAGCTTTTTGAATTTTCCGGTAATGTCACAACCTTAAACCAATATCTAAATATTCGATTTACGATTACTTTGAGTTCTTTAAATGAGTTTGGTTTTTGAATAAAGCAGTTAACGCCTGAGTCATACGTACAATCAATATCACCTTCTGCATCAGAAGTAGTAAACACTATAACCGGGTAGAGTCTTAAATTTTCATCATTTTTGATGGTTTTCAAGGCTTCCCTACCGTCAACTTTAGGCATGTTCAAATCCAGCAAAATGATATTGGGTAATGGATAACGCTCTCTGTCACTATACTTTTTGATACCTTTTAAATATTGAAGCAATTCCTCCCCATCATTTACAAAGAAAAGATTACATTCCGCATTTAATTCACTGAAAGCCTCCTCTAACATCAAACAATCGTCCGGATCATCCTCAGCAATTAAAATAATAATATTTTTTATATGCGACATTGTAATATATCTATTTGCACTATCGAAATTAAGCTATTTTTTTGATTTGTGCTTGTCTTTTAATCATTATGTTATTTTAAAACCCTTACCTTCCTGAAATTCAGGTAAAATTAAGTGGAAAACTGAGCCTTTTCCCGGCTTACTCTCTGCAAAAATTATTCCACGGTGATGCTCCACAATTTTTTTACAGACAGACAATCCTATTCCGGTACCTTCAAATTGACTGCGTCCATGCAAGCGTTGAAAAATCGTAAATATCTTCTCCGCATAATCCATTTCAAATCCTATACCATTATCTGATACCGTAAAATGCCAGTAATTATTATTTGTAATCTGAATTACATGATCTTTGAGTTTTACTTTATCGTCCGGTTGCAAGAGTGAGGCTCCAATTTTAATTACCGGTGGTTCCTCATCTTTCCGAAATTTGACGGCATTGCTGATAAGGTTTTGAAACAACTGCCTGAACTGACTTATTGAACCTTCTAAGGTCGGCATTTTGGCTACATATACTTTTGCCTCACTTTTTTCTACATTTAGCTCTAAGTCAGAAATGATGTCCTGCATTACAACATTTAAATCTACCTTTTCCCATTCCGGTTTGGTCCTGGAAATTCTGGAAAAAGAAAGTAAATCATCAATCAAGACCTGCATACGGGAAGAGGCATTCTGCATTCTGTCTATATATTCTTTTGCTCCACCATCCAGTGAATTGCTATATTTATCACTCAGGCGTTCCCCAAAGGTTCTGATTTTCCGCAGGGGCTCCTGAAGGTCATGAGAAGCTACATAAGCAAATTGTTCCAACTCCTGATTTGACCTGTTTAATTCTTCTATGGAGTATTCCAATTCCGTTTGATATTTTTTAATTACCGTGATATCATAAAAGACAATTAAGCCGGAATAAACTTCCCCTTCTTTATTTCTCAACGGAATAAAATAAACTTTATAAAAATAGTCTTTCAATAAAATTTCTATCTGAAAGCTATTTCCATCAAGAGTTTGCCTGTGATAATCGAACCATTCTTCTATAGGATAAGGATCAAAGGCCTCTTTTACCGGTTTATTTATTGGTATGACTTCGTTTTTGTTAAAAATTCTGCTGAGCGCCTGGCCTTCCATTAATTTATAGATAAAGTCCTTATTAAACATTAAAACGGCTAAATCAGGTAAGGTGCCGGCCAAAACCCGATAACGACTTTCACTTTTTTCAATATTATCTAATGCCAGTTTCAAATCAGTGATATCTCTGGCTTCTAATATGAGTAATACAATTTCTTGTTTTTCATCTGTAACGGGTTTAATGGAGAAATCGAGCACTCTTTCCAGTCCGTCCCTGTCTATTACAGGGATTTCCATTCTTACTACTTCTCCTTTTAGAGCTGTATGCACTGCCTTTTGAATTTTATTTGCGTTCAGCGCTTCACCGGTCCAGCAAGGCAGGTTCCACAAAGATTTGTCATGGATTTCGTTATAGCTGAGATTGAAATAGTCCAGTCCGGTTTGATTCAGTTCTACTATAATACCATCGAGGTTTATAATTCCCATGAGCTGGAATGATTGATTAAATACCCCCTCCAGTTTTTGTTTATTTTCCAGCAGTGCCTGCTCTGCAATTTTTCGTTTGGTGATGTCTGTAAAGGTTATTACAATCTCATTATATTTTTTAACTGCATTGACTGTTAACCAAATGCCGGAATACTCATACTCGAGTTCTTCATAGTCAACAGATATCCAAACCCGAGACAGCTGTTTATGTAATTTCTCCAGATTCATGCTTAGCATCAGATCCCGAAAATCCATGCCCATCACTATTTTTTCATCTAAAGCTAAAATCTGAAGTGCTGTTTCATTGGCCAATACTAATTTATAATTATCATCCTCATTTTTTGAGGATCTTCTGAAAGCAATGATTCCGCTTGATGAACTATCTAACACTCCCCTGAGCAATTTTCTGGTTTGTTCTTTCTCTATTGCCTCATTATTTAATTCATCAATAATTCTGAGCTCATTTTTATGTGTTTGTAAGTAATTCAATGCCAGACCCATAAAAGGTATCAGGTAGGATAAATTTTTGAGATAATGAGCTATAAAAAAATGGTTGTCGTAAATTATATGAGATCCGAAAGCCATGTGAATCTGTGCAAATATTGCCGGAATGAGGCTCAGGAAGAGCATATTAGAAAAAGTAGATGGAAACTTTTTGATAAAAATCGGAAAAATAAATACTAATCCTATTATATAAAGTCCCATGGGAATTAACTCAAAGGGTTGCGGTATAAATCTACCGGGGAATAACTGGGTTGGGATTATCCTATTTACAAAAACAAACAGTATTGTCATTGTAGCCAGCAAAACAAAAATAATACTTATATAACTAACATAACTTTTTCTGGTGAGGCCTTCAATCTCTTTATTTTTTGAAGGAGAAATGCGTATCAGGAAGATACTGACTCCAAATGTGATAATAAAAGCATGGAACATGCGGGAAAAAAACCAGGTAAAAGTGATTAACTGAGCTTCCTGACCAACAGCAAATTGTATCCATCCGCCTGCAACCAAAAGATGAATAACATCCAGGCATCCGGCGCAAAACAAGGCAACGCCCATAATTGGGGTGCTGACATCCTTTTGAATACCAAAATCAACAAAAGACAAAACCACTGAAAGAAATGCTATTGTAATTGCAATGGTAACTAAAATAAGATGGATATAGCGGCCGCTTAAATATTCATCATATAAAGTAGTATATTCTGAAAATGTAACTGACCTGTCTATGTCAGGAGAAAAAGGAATTAAAATACGTCCTAAATCAATTCCAAACAGATTTATCAGTGAAGGCAGAAAAGTAAGAAACAAGGTAACGACTATCAGTATCAGTGTTGTATTATTTTTCCCGATAAATAAGCGTTCCAAAAACCTGCTTTTCATATTTTCATCACTGTTAGTTAATCTTCGAACTTCTTTAATTTATTATACAAAGTTTTTCTATCGATATTGAGCATTTTTGCAGCTTTACTTTTGTTGTAATCTACTTTTTTCAGAACACCTATTATCGTGTGGTATTCAGCATCTCTGGCTGCTCTTTTTAATTTCATATCCGGATTTCCGTCTTGTTGATCCAAAATGGTTTCTTCTTCAAAAGCAAAACGGGAAGCATTGGAAATTTCATTTGGTAAAGTCTTTGCCTGAACTTTATTTCCTTCACTAAGCAAAGCCGCTCTTTTAATAATATTTCTTAATTCTCTCAAATTTCCGGGCCATTTATAATCCATAAAGGCTTTGACAACATCCTTTTCAAAACCGGTGATATTCTTATCCAGTTCGGCATTTACCTGCTCTAAAAAAAAGTGGGCAAAATCCATAATATCTTCTGTTCTATGGCGCAAAGGGGGTATTGCGATACTAAATTCATTGAATCGGTAATATAAGTCTTCCCGAAACTCTCCTTTGGTAACAGCTTTCATCAAATCTTCATTGGTCGCCACAATGATACGAATATCTACATCGATTTCTTTGTTGCTGCCTATAGGCTTAACTTTTCTTTCCTGAACAACACGCAATAAAGACATCTGCACTTCATAACTCAGGTTTGCAATTTCATCTAAGAATAAAGTACCTCCATTTGCTAATTCAAAGTGACCTGTTTTAGCTTTCATTGCTCCGGTAAATGATCCTTTTTCATGTCCAAAAAGTTCGCTACCTGCCAGATCTTTAGAAATTGCACCGCAATCCATTGCTATAAATGGTGCATCTTTACGTTTGCTTAGATTGTGAATATTTTTTGCCAGTACTTCTTTACCGGTCCCGCTCTCTCCATTCAAAATAACGCTATAATCTGTTGGGGCAACCAACTCTACTTGCTTATAAAGCTCTCTGGACAATTTACCTTTACCTCTTAAAAATTTATCTCTGCCATTTTGAGTAATCTTTTTCTTCTTAAGAGTCTTTTCTATAACAACTTTATTTTGATTCAGGCCTTTTTGAACAATCGCCCAAATTTCCTCCGGTAAGAGAGGTTTGGTAATGTAATCCATAGCACCAAGCTTAACAACACTTACCGCAGTTTTGATATCTGAATATCCGGTAATTATAACTACCGGCACCTCAGGCTTCAAATCTTTAAACTTTTTAAGCAGCTCAGCCCCGTTTACATCTCCCAGCCTGAAATCCAGTAATACAAAACTGACTTTTTCTTTTTTATAGTAATCTAAAGCACTTGCGGCATCGGCTGCATGAAATACTTCTAATCCTTTTTTTGTCAAAAAACGCTTTAACAAAAAGCCAATATCCATGTCATCATCAACTACTAAAATTTTCTCTGCTTTGCTCATATTACATTTCTAAACACTAAATATACGAATTTCTCTAAATACCACATTTGTCAGGCATTTAGAATTCTTTCAACTAAAATTTTACAAGCAACTACATTTTCGTTTTAAAAACCTTCAGCTTAAAAAAGAAATCAGCTGTTAACCGCATAATAGTTAATTAAACCATTTTCTTGCCAAAAATAGTGCATATTATGCATGTAAAAGAATTATAGTTATTATTTCAAATCATTTTTCTCTTGTTCAACCTTTTTAATAGAAACCGCTTTTGAAGATGGTCTAATGTTGCGGCCACATTTTATGGAGTAGACCTGAGTAAACTCTGCCCCAAAGTATAAGATGGTTGCGGAATAATATACCCATACGAGAATGACTATGAGGGATCCGGCTGCTCCATAAACGCTCATCAGGTCACCTGTAGCCAGATAATATCCGATACCTGCATTTCCCAGCATAAATAAAACAGCCGTAACAATTGCGCCTACCATAGCATCTTTCCAGTGAACGATGGCATCCGGTAAAACCTTAAAAATGATAAAAAAGATAAAGCTGATGATTGAAAAAGTAAAGAGCAAATTACTAAGTTGAACGATAGGTACTGCAAGTTCAGGGAATAATGAGCTCAATTCGTTT
Source organism: Chitinophagaceae bacterium (assembly GCA_007695095.1). Taxonomy (NCBI): domain Bacteria; kingdom Pseudomonadati; phylum Bacteroidota; class Chitinophagia; order Chitinophagales; family Chitinophagaceae; species Chitinophagaceae bacterium. Next base: position 5,641 of record REEL01000160.1, read on the forward strand.
TGAAAAATATTGATTATTGCATTTATAAATAATGACACTAACAGGATAAAGCTCATCGTAATTAGCAAAGAAAAAGATAATAAGCGATCTATTAAGGCTTTAAGGATTCCGTATTTTGGAGTTGCTCTTATAGACCAAATTTGGTTAATACTTTCCTGAATCTGAACAAAAGCACGGGTAGCTCCAAAAAGTAAAAAGCCTAAGCCCAGAAAGAAAGAAAACGTTTTTTCATCGCTCAGAGAAATATTATCAATTAAATTTTCGATTTGAACGGCAGCTTCTTCTCCCAACATTTCCTTTATATGGACGAACATCTCAGTCTGTATAGACCTATCTTCATAAAAAAAGCCCACTAAAGAAATCACAATTATCATCACCGGACCTATCGAAAAAATAGTATAATATGCCAGTGCAGCAGAGAAGTTAAAAACTCTATCCTGAATAAATTGCTCTATGCTTTCTCTTATCAGCCGGTAAATCCAGATGATAGTTTCAATAAATCTCATACACTTTTACATTCAAGCACTTGCAGGTTTTAAAATATTAGCGACCTGTACCTCGCTAAATGGTTTACCCATAAAACTATCCGCTCCTTTTAGCTGAGCAGTATTTCTTTCTTCGTCAGAATCATAAGCACTTATGAGAATTATTTTAGAATCGGGCTGATGATTTTTTATCAGAGTAATAAAATTCATACCATAGCCATCCGGTAAATTTAAATCAAGAAAAATGAAATCATACTTTTTTTCCTTTATTTTCTTGATGCCATTCGTCAGGTTATTCTCAAAATCAACTTCCCAACCCTTTTTTTGAATAATTTTACTTAACAAAAAACAAATATCCAATTCATCATCGATTATTAAGACATTTCCCATTTTATATATATTAATTCCTGATTTTAACTAAGAGGTACACCATAAGCTATAGTTTCAAAAACCGTTCCATGTTCAATAGATTTTCAAAATACTGATTAAAAAATCTGAAGATAATTAAAATACTGACTTCAATCTCACAGAGAGAAAAATATCTGTTTACCAATAAGAAATTAGCAGTAAATGAATGATGTTTTATTTTTTTGGGTAAATTTAGGGCAAAATTTAACCTTTTGACAAACTCAAATAACAAAGGACTTTTTGGCAAACTACTAGCCTATGTAGAGAAGTCCGGAAATGCATTGCCACAGCCGGTGACCCTTTTCTTCATATTCATACTAATTGTATTAGCAGCCTCATTTATTGCCGGTATAAGCGGATTTTCGGCTGTTCATCCGGCCACCGGGGAAAAAATTTCGGCTGTAAACCTGCTGAGTAAAGACGGTATTCAGCGGATTTTAACAGATATGATAGATGTATTTGTAGAATTTCCACCTTTAGGTCTGGTTTTAGTTGTAATGTTGGGAATTGGAGTAGCTGATTACAGTGGTTTAATTAGGGCAATGCTGAAAGCCTTTGTCAGCGGAGTTCCAAAACAGCTAATAACTGTTTCGCTTGTATTGGCAGGTATGATGTCAAGCTTAGCAGCAGATGCCGGATATGTAGTTTTAATTCCTTTGGGTGCTGTAATTTTTTACGGTATAGGCCGGCACCCCATAGCCGGATTGGCGGCAGCATTTGCGGGAGTTTCCGGAGGTTTCAGCGCAAATCTAGTATTAACCTCTTTGGACCCCTTGCTCGCCGGGTTTACTCAGAGTGCTGCTCAGTTAGAAAACATAGATTATATCGTTGACCCTACCGCTAACTGGTATCTGATGGCTGCAATGGTACCTGTATTTGCTTTAGCGGGAACTTTAGTTACTGAAAAAATAGTCATCAAACATCTGGGTGAATATGACCGTTCGCAGGCAGATGTCGATGAAAATGATTCTAAACCCTTAGTCAGGAGAGAAAAAATAGGTTTGATAGGAGCTTTTGCAAGTACCATCGTATTGCTGGGACTCTTTGCCTGGATGACGATACCTGAGAATGGCATTTTGCGGGATATTAATAATGAGAATACTTTCAGGCCCTTTTTTGATGCTATAGTCGTGTTGATGCTTATTTTATTCTTTGTACCCGGGCTGGTTTACGGATTAATCGTAAAAAGCATTAAGGGTGAAAAAGATGTGTCGGACATGATGACAAAATCAATGGAAGGAATGGGTGCCTATATAGTATTGGCATTTGTTGCAGCTCAGTTTGTAGCCTATTTTAACTGGTCAAATCTGGGCATAATAGTGGCTATTAAAGGAGCGGGATTTTTGCAATCAATCGACTTTACCGGTATCCCCTTGATGCTGAGTTTTATCATTATTGCCAGTATAATCAATATTTTTATAGGAAGTGCTTCAGCAAAATGGGCGATTATGGCGCCTGTATTTGTACCTATGTTTATGTTGATGGGCTATTCTCCGGAGCTGACACAGGCCGCTTACCGGATGGGAGACTCTTACAGTAACATACTCACTCCGCTTCTACCCTATTTCCCGCTAATCATTATCTTTGCACAGAAGTATGATAAAAATATAGGTATAGGTACTATTATATCCACTATGATTCCGTATTCCATAGCTTTTGCTATATCTTCTATGATAATGCTGATGATATGGATGTATTTTGAAATACCACTTGGTCCCGGAGCGCCACTATATTATATACCGTAAACAGATTAAAAAAATGCCGCATTATGTCCCGTCAATTTACTCAAACTGAATTAGAGCCTGAAATTTTCTTTAAAACCTCAAGAAGCAGTGGTAAAGGCGGCCAGCATGTAAATAAAACGGAGAGTAGTGTTCAGTTATATTTTGATATAGATAATTCTGAACTTCTAAGTGACGAGGAGAAGGCTTTAATCAGAAAGAAAGAAAAAAACAGGATTGACCGGAACGGAGTCCTAAGTCTGCATGTACAGGAAAGACGTTCTCAGTATATGAACAAGAAAAGAGCTATTCACCTTTTGGCGGAATTACTGAAAAGAGCATTGAAAAAAGAAAAGAAAAGAATCCCAACTAAGCCGGGAAAGAAATCCCGGGAAAAAAGGTTAAAAATTAAAACACTGCACGCTGAAAAGAAGAAACTGCGGAAAAAATTCCGTAGAGATCGCTCTCAGAATGACTAAGCAATGACTTAAACTTGTTGCGTGGGCTGTAAGATTCTGAATATTTCAGTAGGCGATTTACAAAAAACTACTTTTTTACCCATAACTACTATAGATCCATTGATAAGGTTTGGGTTATGGCTTAATACATTTAACCAACCTTCTTCATCAAATTCCTTTCCTTTAATATTAGATTGATAATAATCATCTGATTTATTCAATAGATTTTTAGGCTCTATATTCATTGATGCTAACAAACTCTTCCACTGAACCGGAGTGAGAGATGCTTTATCAAACTCAAGTTCTTTTATATGTCGGCTTAAACTATGTGCGTAAGCAACTGTCTGTTTTCCGTAACTGGAATTTGCATTATAATAAATCATTATTTCCTGTGGGTGCGTTTTCATAAGCTTTTTTATTTATTAAAGTGAAAAAATACGCCTTCCCAAATATTACATGTATTTAGCTAAAGGCCTAGTATAACGTTGAAATATACAACCTTCTGAGCAAACTTCAAAATTATTATTTAATAAATTAACTGTCAGTATAAATACATTTTTAAAAAAAAATGTTTTGTTAATGCTTGTAATTAAGAAAAATTGATTTTCTTTGCAATTCATTAACCAACTCAAAATCATATAAAATGAAGAAGTTATTCGTATTTATTTTTGCAATCGGATTATTATCTGCTTGCGGTGGAGGAGCCAAATCTCCGGAAGATGTGGCTGAAAAATTCCTAAACCACTTGGGAAAACTAGAATTTTCTGACGCCAAAAAGTATGGCACAAAAGAAACCAAAGAGTTATTAGACTTATTGGAAGGATTTGCAGGAATGGGCGGCGAAGAAGCTCCTGACACTCCGGATGTTGAAAACGTAAACTGTACTGAATCCGGTGATACTGCTGACTGTACTTATTGCTGCGACGAAAATGGAAACGAAGCAAGTGTGAAAATGAAAAAAGTCGACGGAAAATGGTTGGTTCACATGTCAAAAGAAGAAGCCTTTGGTGACATGGGTGGAGATGATGACTGGGACGACTGGGAAGACGACTGGGAAATGGATTGGGATGATGAAGAATTAGAATACTAATTTTTTTCCGATTCACGAAAAAAAAATTAACCGGTAAGTACTTTTTTACTTACCGGTTTTTTATTTTTATATCTGATTATTTTTAGAAGCTCACAATTCATTTTATGCTCAGCAGATTCATGCGTTTTATTTTTATTTTATCCACCGGTATTTTTCTCCTTTCCTGTACAAATGAAACTCAACAAACAGAAAAAGACAGGGATGCAGTTAGCTTTGTCCATGAGTATTACAAAAGCATTCCTTTTGAATATTCAATATTAGAACCCGGAGATTTTATTCTGAGGAAAGGACGGGGAATGGTAAGCGACTATATAGTAGGCGTACTAAATGAAGAAATCCCCGTTTCCCACTGCGGCATATTGGTTAAAAGTGATGGTGAATGGAATGTTGTGCATGCAATTTCCAAAGATGGCCCCGATAATTCCGGTGTTATAGAAGAAAGTTTGCTTACTTTCATCCGTGAAAGCCTTGAAGGCACGCTGGTGATTGTTCGTTTAAAAGCTGAAGAAGATCTAAGATTATCCATTTCGGAGCAGGCAAGGGAGCTTGCAACCCTTAATATACCCTTTGACTATTCTTTCAACATTGAAGACAATGAGCGTATGTACTGCACAGAAGTTGTCTGGAGCATAACTACTAAAGTTTTAGGAACAGATTTATTTGATGAAAGAGTTAAGCCGGGTGAAGTAGAAATTCTGCGATTCACCAATTTCTTCGATGAACAAAAATTTGAAATGGTGTTAAATCATTTCGCTAGTCTGTAAAAGTTATGATAGGAAATAAAGAAATGTACAAGCAAATCATTGACGAAATGATTCCGCTGCATAAATGGTGGGGCATAAGCTTAGAAGAAATTGAAGAAGGCTATGCAAAAATAAAAATCCCTTTTCGTAAAGAATTCATAGGCGACCCAAGGATTCAAAGCATACATGGAGGGATTATTGCAACAGCATTAGATTCTGCCGGTGGAGCTGCCGGAATCACAACTTTACAATCCGCCGAAGATACCTTGTCCACTATAGATATGCGTGTTGACTACTTACAAAGAGGACGTCCGGAAGATTTTTATGTTGAAAGCAAAATTACCCGCTCCGGTAATCGCATTATAGTAACTTCCATGTGGGCTTATCACAATAACAAAAGCGACCTGATTGCTGAAGGCAAAGGTGTTTATAATGTCAGGAGAAAAAACAAGCTTTAAAAACAGTTTATTTAGTTCTTTCCCCTTTAAAGTGGTCTTCTGTATTTTTAAACAGTACATTAAAAGTGGTCATAGAGCCATAAATTCTGGTAATGTATTGCTGAAGATTTACTCTTTCTTCATCACTCAGTCCCTCACTTTTATTGATTTGTTGCTCCATAACCCGAAGACGATCTCTCATCATCACTATTTTATGAAAAAATGTCTCGATAGGAATTTCTTTTGGAGTCAGATTGGGGTCGGCCGGTTTGAGTATCATTTTACCATTCTTCCATCGATTTCCCAAAGGTATCACTGATTGGATATCGCTATATCTGTCAATCACATTTCTGATGGCTTTTTCAACATCAGCAATTGTTACCATGCCTTCCGTTCTTTCTTTTTTCTCCAGTATTTCCCAGTTTTTAAACGTATGAGCAATCTCAACCTCACCTTTTGTTTTAAAATAAACTATATAAGTGGATGTTTTTACGTCCAAAATTACTCCCGGGCCGAATTGATTGTGCTCAACTCTGGTACCGGTTCCATAAATATTACTATCCATTGTATTTTTTTAACAAACCTATTAAAAATAATTAAACTTTTAGCATGTGCAGGCACAAAAAAAGCCCCTGTAATAAAACAGAGGCTTAATTATTTTATGAGTTAACTGCTTACTCAGCGACTACTTCAAATTTCAAATCCACTTTGATATCGCTATGAAGGTTTACTTCAGCTGTATAAGATCCGATTGTTTTTACTTCTTCTTCAATATGAATTTTTCTTCTGTCCAAAGAAATACCGGTTTGCTTTTTGATTGCTTCAGCCAGGTTGTGTGTAGTAACACTACCGAAAATCTTATCTGTAGTACCTACTTTGGCGCCGATCTGTATAACAGTTTCTTTAAGCTTATCTATAACCTCCTGAATCTTACTCAACATTTTCTCTTCCTTGCGCTCAAGTTGTTTTAAGGTCTCTTCTCTTTGTTTTTTATTAGAGCTGTTGGCAATGATAGCAAATCCGTTAGGCAGCAAGTAATTTCTTGCATAGCCTGTCTTAACGTTTACTAAATCATTGGCAAAACCTAATTTTTCAACATCTTTAATTAATATGATTTCCATAATATTTTACTTTAAAAGATCCGCTACATAAGGTAATAAAGCCAGGTGACGGGCTCTTTTTATTGCCTGTGAAACTTTTCTTTGATATTTTAATGAATTACCGGTTACACGACGAGGTGTAATTTTTCCCTGTTCATTTACAAATTTCAGTAAAAAATCAGGGTCTTTGTAATCAATATATTTTATACCTGCTTTCTTAAAGCGGCAATATTTCTTAGTGACTTTCCCGATTTGCGGGGTAGTCATAAATCTTATGTTATTTTTTCCTGCCATTTTTTAAGAGTTTTCAGTTTTTTCTTTCTTTTTACCAATAAGACCTTTTCGTCTTTTGTCATTGTACTCAATTGCGTACTTGTCTAACTTCACGGTAAGGAATCTTAAGACGTTTTCGTCTCTTCTAAGATTTAATTCCAACTTGTCTATGATATCACTGGGTCCTTTGAACTCAGTAACAAAATAAATACCCGTCGTTTTGTTTTTGATCGGGTATGCAAGTTTTCTTAAACCCCAGTAGTCCTCTTGGATTATTTCAGACCCGTTAGCCTTCAGAAAGTCAAGATGCGCTTGAATAGTAAGCTTAACATCTTCTTCTGAAAGAACCGGTGTGATGATAACCGTGGTTTCATAATGATTTTGCATGAATAATACTGTTTAAATTAATTCCACTAATTAAATTTGGATTGCAAAGATAGAAAAACATTTCTTTTTTCTAACAAAATATTTACTTTTTATGGGATTGTTTGGTTTTTTTCTTTAAACATGTGAGAAAGAGAGAAATGAGTAGAAATTGGAAAGGTTGAAACAGGAGAGAAGACCCAAGAGCCCAAATTTCAAGAGGCCAAGATCCAAGGATGGAAAGTAGGCAGTTGGCAGCAGCAGTAGGCAGGAAAGAATACCCAAGAGAGCAGAATGGAAAATTTATGATGGAAAATGAAAAATGTGGGGGGAGCTCTCTCCGGTTGATATCGCCGCAGCCTGAGAGTCTTGTGTTGAGCGGAGTCGAAACAAGTCGAAGGCAGTACTTAGTAAGAGTCTCCGCATTAATTTAGAGACCGCTTTCGCTCCGCGTCTCGCGACCGTAAGTGTTGAACAGCCTCCGGCTGGCATTCTATGTCATAAGGCTATTTCTTAAGTTAGATTTTAAATAATTTCAAGTCCGCTGACTTCGGCTCTGCTCAGCCACCTGTCTACCCATTAATCAACAGTTTCAATCGAAATTCGGAGATGATTCCTAACGTCAGCATGACAGAAAGGAGGAAGAGTTTTCTTTTAAAAAAAGATCTAAAGACCTCTTTAACTCATCTAAAAACTTCTTTTAAAATAGGAAATACATAGTTTTTCTCTCTTATCTTTTTTCTTGATAAAAAAGATAGAAAAAAATCAAGGGCTGTGAGACCTTGTC
>REEL01000161.1 GCA_007695095.1 Chitinophagaceae bacterium
GAAACAGACATCTTGATTTCATAAATTTTTCTTTAGTGGTTACTTTGATACTGTGCCTTCGCATCTTGCGAGTGTATGTTGATTAGCCTCCGGCTAAAAAATTCTATGTCTTTAACTGCCAATCCGGTATAAACACGCTGCAAGATGCAGCAATACCCTCACGCTCGCAAGATGCGAGGGCAAATAATATGAATTATTAAAATGGAATTTTGAACAATTATTTTAATTACATTAGATTGATATTTTGATTGATTCCTTTCAGCTTTATCTATAGAAATGTGGTATCAACTTTATCATATTTGGTCGTCTAGCAAGTTTGATAATACCCCAAAAAGCATCTTGTCTGCTGGTGGATTTTATCATATTTGACGTTGCAAAAATAGTGCGGTAATAAAAGATGCGCTATTCTAAAATTATCTTTCAGTAGTTCAACTTCAATAACTTTACCACAACTAATGTTTTACCAGAAAACATATCATAAACCTTTAAAACATATGTCCCTTCTGGAATTGCGTATTGTAATGGTATTTTATTTAGTCCTTTATCAATTTCAGATTTGATTTTTTTAAGCTCTTTTCCACTTATGTCAAATAAGGTTAGTTCTGCCATAGTTGAATAAGTCGAGAATATCTCCAACAATGTATGTTCTCTAAATGGATTGGGATATAGTTTAACATAAAATTCATCATTTATATATGAAATAATTGAAGATTCAATGGAAACATGAACACTTCCATTAATCAATTTAAATGGTACTATTTCTATTTCATCGTTAATGAACTCAATTTCAATAGTTGGAGAATTGCCAAAAGAAATTACTGTACTGTCACCCAAAGATCCTAAAACTTCAAAACTTAGATAAAATAAGGTCTCATCATCTAAAAGTGAGAAAATGTTACCACTTAAATCAAACCATGTAACATTTAATAACCCTTCATTAATAAAACCTTCACCTGTAAAAACATTTATACCATTCCCTGCTGAAATCACACTATCAAATCTTATCACATCAGGATTCCAATGTAAGGCAAACTCAAAGCCGGAAATTTCAATAAAATTAGATACAGAAACCGGTATTTGAATAAAACTATTTGTTGAGGTTTCTATTTGTGGAATAGTCATAATAATAGTGTCTTGACTTTTAAACTGACTAATTTTGGCTTTAAATGGTTCATATGTATTATTGACATCGCCCAATTTAAGACTAATAAAATCCAATCCTGACGTATCTGTTGCCTGCTGATTCAATTTGATATACTCCGGATAATCAAATGGCAAAGAGGGATTTTGAAAAACAAAGTCTTCCTTTATAAATACCCAATTTTTCCCTTCCGGAAAAACAGTGATATTTCCTAGTTTTAAAGCATTGATAAGATTTACATCTGCCAAAGAAATTGTTTCACTAAAATTGACATCCGCAGCAATGATTTTATAAGCACTGTTTAAAGTAGCTGTTGATGGTATATTCAACACATCTCTTAAAATAATCACCATATCAGCAATTGAAATGCCATTGGCCAAATCTATTTCAGGGCCTTTAAATGGCACTATTGCGCCCGATATTCCGAAAGGTAAATTAAGGGTATAATTTCCACTTGGTGCATCCACCTCTTTTGCTGCTTGTAAACAGTCTTTGCCTGACACACTGCTGCAATCTGCATTCCATTCTATTACATGAACAATTCCATTTGCATCATAAGCATAAGTAATGCAAACATAGCTGTACTGATTTGCTCCCGTAAAGATATCTGTGGATGTGGGTAAGCACTTACAAGCACATGCCGGAGCAGAGGTAAAATGGCTTTGTGTTGCAGGATAAAATGGAATGGATATATTCTGATAAACAGCTGCACCATATTCAGTTTGAATATTTCCCTGAATATTTAAAACTTGAACTACTTTTACTACGCCCGGTAGCAATAACACTGTATTGGCTATGTTTTGACTGGAGTCGATAAATTGAATGGGCAAGGGTACATCTATAAAATCTAAGGAAGATGATGAACCCGGTTGACCCAAAACTGAAAAGGTAAGTGTTAATAAATCATAGCCGTCAGGCAAAGATAAAGGAAGGCCGTTCTGCGAAGTCCAGTTTACGGTTATGATTCCCTGACCGGCAAGGGTGGTGTCTAAAATTAGACCTATCAGGTTTTCATTGTAAAAATAATCTTTCCAAAGCAAGGCATTTGGACTAAATTGTAGTGTGAAGCTACCGGAAATAAAACCTGAAAAGTTTTGAACCTTTAATGGAGTCAGAATGGTAGCCCCCTGAATGGTTGGAATGGTGTCGAAAAACAAATAGGTATTATTTAGATTTGAGGGTAAACAATCTACATTAATAAACTGATCTCCGGAAATCGTCCAAGAACGGTTTAAAACAAGGGTATCTCTTGCCGGTTGTGCGGATATACCGTACTCGAGATTATTTGCTCCAAGCATTCGTCCGCTTACATTGGGGTTATTATTGGCCCAGCCTGTTAATGTGGCTGAATAATTTGCGCAATCCAGGCCACTGTTGTTGAGCATGTTCAACAAGTTTACATTTGAATTCAACTCCCATTCTCCTATACTCTGATTAAAAAGAGCTGCTCCAGAAAACATGCTATTCATATTGTTAACATTACTAACATCCCAGCTAACGATGTCACCATTAAAAGAGATGCAGCCATTGAACATTGAAAACATTGATGTTACCCCAGATAAGTTAGGTGTATCAATAGCGTTGTAAGTTAGATTGATACATCCCCAAAATGCCTTTTCCATGGAAGTCCATTCAATATTTCCCCATTGTTCAATAGTAAGTATTTTATGATTATCACCATCGTTGTTAAAATAAATCCTGGGGAAGTCTCCGCTAATTTCTACCCGGTAAATACCTGCGGCCGGGAATGTAATTGTGAGGTTGCCGGTGACATTTGTTTCCATGCCGTTAATGGCATTATTGCTAATATCTTCCCAATACACATCATAATTGTATCCCGTTCCGAAAGTCGGAATGATGATTTGGTTGCTATCAGAAATGCCCGGATTGGCGGTATTCCAAGTAGTGATGAAGGGAGAACCATATTGACAACTGCCGTCATCACATTCGGCAAGTGGGTTAAAGTTACTGGCTGAAAAGTCGGTGCAACCTGAAGGCAATTGATTATTGACTAAAAACTGTTGTGTAAAGGAGGTGGTATCAGGAAATACGCAGGCTGAGGAAGATGTCATAAAAACTTTAAGACTACTTTGTGCCGGGATAGTGTCGGTATATAAATTGAAGGTTGGAGTATTGGCTTCAACAAGTACACCATTTAAATACCAATCGAATATAGGTTGTGGACCTCCCCAATTGGAAATGGCAGAAATGTCGATGGTAGCATTAGGACATAATTCAATGACCGGTGCCATTCCTTCACTAAAGTCCATTTCCACTTCCGATAGAGGATTCAAATCTGATTCAAAAGAGTGCCAATAAGGAGTGCCAATAAAAAGAGTTTGAGCTCCTAATGAATCTAATAAAACCAGTCTTAGCTCATAATAGCCCGGCAATGGAATGTTTGTTGGTAAAAAATCTCTGATAACTCCTGTGCCTTCCTGAGCCGGAAAATTTCCCAAAGCAATAAAACTATTGAATTGATCTTGAGAAATTTGCACCTGAAACAGTTCATTTGGTGAAGTGACGATATTGGATGCTTTATAGGCTATATTAAAAGAGTCGTTTGGACAAATATTTAAATTCCACACTGAGGAAGTGTATTGTGAAAAGTCATTTAAATCTTCTACCCACAGGCAAGGTTCAACATGCAGTTTAAGAATTCTGGGTGTGCACCCAGATATGGTATCTAAAAAAACTCCGGAGGATGTATATCCGGAAAAAGTATCACCAATACAAATATTAATTGTGGGCGATGCATAGTTAAGTACAATAGTGGGCTTGATAAAATCAGGATTTAAGTTACCAATCCCGGCAATTTGATGAGTAAAATCTGATGTTGCTTCAATTCGAACCCCTAAGTAAGGCGACAAGGTATCTTCTATAATAGATCTGAAGAACTGCAAGTCCGGCATGGTTTGAGTAAAAGGGGCATCGTATAAAGAAAAACCGCAGCCACTGCATGGTAAGGTGTTTTGATCATAATTTCTATCGACGACAATTGCACCTGTGACATAATAATCTGCAGTATCTATTACTCCGTTACCCTGATAAAAATGATAGCGAATATTTTGTCCGGGCCCGGCTTGCGGTAATTGACCGGAGTAAAGAAGTGATGCAGATGAAATATCAGAAGCCTTTGGAATAACAGACAAATCGAACTCCATAACTACGACTTGCTTAAAACTGCCTGATTGACTTACCTCAAAAATTACCGCAGAATCATTTATAGCAGTAATTGAATTATCGAAGGTAAAGGCAGCATTACTCTCCGCAGGTATTTGGTTAATCGGACATTGGGCGGAAGCTACTATTACCATAAATAATACGCTCAAAGAAAGTACCCCTTTTTTGTAATACCCTTTAACCATTTTAAGAAAATGTGTTTAATTAAAACTTAACTACTTTGCTGTTAAATAGATACTGATTTTGATACTCATCCCAAAAAATGATAAAATATATCCCTGTCGGAAGTGATTCCCCTAACTTTATTTTGTTCAATCCGGGACGAGTGGACAGTTTTTTTGTTTCTATTACTTTACCCGAAAAGTCATAAATCATAGCTGTCAGATTTATTTCTTTAAATACGTCCATCTCAACATATATATAATTATCAAACGGATTAGGGTAAGCCTTTATGGAATTAATCTGATTCAATAACTCTATAACATTAGACTCAATAGATACGATTACTTTACCATCTTGCAAAACCGGTATCAACGGTTCAATATCTTGGTTTACAAATTCAATAGGTGTGGCAATATTTTCAGTAAAACGGATGTAAGTACTGTCGCCATGATTGCCAATTACAGAGAACTTCATCATAAAAAGAGTATCATTATCATCTAACGATTGAGAAAGTCCCATTAAATCATCCCAAAGCACTATTAAACGACCTTCCGAAGTAAAGTGAGTTCCTGCAAGGGGTTGTATATTATTTTGAGTATAAACCATGTTCTCATATTCTAAAACAGTTGAATCCCATTCTACATTAAACTGAAAGGCTGCAATACCATTAAAATCACTTACAATGACAGGAACTTCAATAGTAGATTCTTCTGAAACCTGATGTTCATTTATAAACAATGATACGAAGTCCGAATTTGAAACTTTAGCTACGGTTGGATCAAAGCTGGAATTGACATCACCTAATTTTACTCCAAAGAAATTTACCTGCCCTATGGTTCCGAAAATACTATCCAATAATGTGAAGTGAGGATAATCAAATGGATTTAATGGATCCGGAAAGATATAATTTTCCGGTATGAAAGTCCAACCTCCGAGCGGTAAGAGATTTGTTCCACCGGAAATAATCAGACTTTGAATAAAATTAATATCCAAAAAAGAAATTTCACCATCTTTATTGACATCGGCAGCAATTAAGGCATAAGGATTTGATATTGAAGAAACCGCCAAAATGTGTTGTCTAATAATAGCAATATCTGCTGAAGTGATGCCATTTGTAGGGATGCTGTCATTGTACCTTGTTGGCATAACAACTATATCAGATCCTTCTAGGAAATCTAATTCATATCCACCAAATGAATCAACTGGTGCACCTACTGGAGCATCAGGATAAAAAGCATAACTTCCAATGTTATCAACCACTGATCCAGATCCAGAAGGGTCGCAAGAATTACCATGTTTCGGGCAAGCCCCTTTTCCAGCAGGGGCCCCATCAACAAAGCACTGCCATACTCCAATCCAACCATCTCCACCAGTATGACCGTGCATAACCGATGGTTTATCTTTTTTACATTCACAATAACAAGGATACACATCTATAATATCAGGAGGATCAGTGACGCTAGTATCAATAGAAATGTCTCCTATTCTAATTGGGGCTCCTTCTATTAGTTCCCAACCACCCCCTGAAGAAGGATGGATGTAAGGTGCTGGGCCTGTGTGCAGTGTAATCAATGAATCTCCATCCAACAACCGTGACCAATCAACAAGAAAAAAACTATCGATAAAAAAACTTTTAAAATCTGCATACATACTCTGAAAAGACACAGCTTTTCCATTCGGTGCAAAAATATTCCCTGAAATCTTAGACTTCCTAAAAGCATTCACTCCCCCCGGCTTAAGCTCATAATCATTTAATTGGTTAAAATCTTTATCAATAATTTCTATGTTGGTCGGTGAATTTGAAAAGTCTATAGAAGAAAAGCCTCCAGCAGTATTTCTTATTTTAAACCTAAGGTTAAATAGAACAGTATTGTCAGCAAGCGTTTCAGAGGTAGCATTAATGTCGAACCAACCGACTGTTAAAATACCTTGAGAAGACATGTTGGAATTAAATGATATGTTTTGAAAAGCACATGGGCAATTAATTGAAATAAACTCTAATTGAGTAGTATCAAAATTCAAAGAAAATTGAAAAGATTTAATATCAATGAAACGCTCTGCTTTTAGCTCAAGTGAAACAGTATCTCCAGGAGACCCGGCAACAGTATCAAAAGAAAAAACTGGATCCAGAAACTGCCCAAATGCACCTTTAAACATAAGAACCATCAATAAAGTAAGACTGAGTTTAGTTGATAATAATGACTTCATTTTTGTAGATTTTAATTAACACCATATGTATATTGCACAATAATAACAAAGTATTTATTAAAACAAAAAAATATTGCAGCATTTATTTATTTCTAATTAATTTACACATGTGTATTGTTCAGATGTATGACTGAACACTGCCTTCTTTCCCCTCTATCCTTTAGCCTATCTGTAGGTCCTTACCGGACAAATATCAAACAAGCAATCTGCATTAGGTGTCAGTCCACATTTTATAATTTTTCCCATCCCAATTCATGTCCTACACTACCCTCTGGCAGCAGCTCCCCCCTCTTAATAGTGCCCTCACTCAAACAAGATATGATGTGTTGTAATTGGTTGATGGAATAACACCCGGCACGGCGGGAGCGCCCAAGCCCATTATATCACACTTTCAGGGTTTTGTTCAAAATAAAATAGAGTTGTTTATTTTTAAAGAAAAATTTTATTTGGATTTTTTTGGAGGGGGGTTTATGTTAAGCGGTATGAATGTGTTCTATGGGTTGTTCTGATGTAGAGACGCGATTAATCGCGTCTCTACCGTTTTTTTACGTAGATTTTGGATGCACCTAAGGCGTCTTCGTCTTCCTGTCCTGCGAATGTATTTGTTAATAGCCTCCGGCTAAATATGCCATGACTTTAATTGCTGCTATACCGGAAAAAAAACTGCAAGATGCAAGCAAGGGCTGGTTTGCTGATATGATTATAATTTGTTCGTTTTTGGTGGTAAGTGTTTTGTGAATGCAGCAATGTAGAAATGCAAATCAGCAGGAACGTTGCATAGTAGAGACGTTGCATGCAACGTCTCTACTGCAACGTCTCTACATTTGATGCATCGGGCAATGCATGACATCCACACAATACCCAAAACCGTCGTAATTATTACCCAAAAATTCATGCCTCTCACTCTTACCCGGGCAGCAGCCCCCGCGTGAGTGATAGGAGCGGAAAGCCCGGAGCGCAGTGAGGACTTGGAGCGGATAGCACGACCCGAAGGGGCACGCCCAAATTATGTTTTTAGGGTTTTAAATATATCATTTATCAAGCGGAAGTTAGCCGGGTAATTATTGCTTCTGCGCATTTTTCGCCATCAATGGCTGCGGAAACGATACCGCCGGCATAGCCTGCGCCTTCACCGCAAGGGTACAAGCCTTTGATTTCGGGGTGTTGAAGACTTTCCTTATCGCGGGGAATTCGGACGGGAGAAGATGTCCGGGATTCGGTAGCGACAATCACAGCATCGGGATGATTAAAACCGGGCATTTTTTTGGAAAAAGCGATAAAGCCGTTTCGCAGGCGAGTGACTAATTGTTTAGGGAAAAGAGTGTCCATCTCTACGGAAGTCAGGCCGGGAATATATGAGCAGTTGGGTAAGGTCTGGGATTTTTGTTTGCGGATGAAATCTGCCAGGCGTTGTGCAGGCGCTTTTTGGGAGCCACCCGCCAACTGACAGGCTTTTTGTTCAATGCTTTCCTGAAATTTGATACCCTTCAGCGGACCGTATTTTTCAAAGTCTTTTAAGGCTTCATCATCGATGGTAACAACAATTCCTGAATTGGCAAAAGGGTTGTTTCTTTTGGAGGGAGACCAGCCGTTTGTGACGACTTCGCCCGGAGCAGTTGCGCAAGGAGCAATTATTCCACCCGGACACATGCAGAAAGAGTACACACCTTTGCCGTCAACCTGCTCAACCAGACTGTAAGCAGAAGGCGGAAGGTTATCGCCCCTGTTTTCTGTTTTATACTGGATTTTATCAATGAGAGTCTGAGGATGTTCGACACGCACTCCAAGAGCAAAGGGTTTGAACTCAATCAGGATGTTTTTTTCTTTTAATAAATAAAAAATGTCTCTTGCCGAATGTCCGGTAGCAAGGATTACAGCGTCTCCGAGAAATTTTTCTTTTTCATTTGTGACGATTCCTTTTATTTGATTTTTTTCAATGATGAGGTCTGTCAATTTGGTTTCAAAACACACTTCACCTCCTCGGGCAATGATAGTCTCCCGAATGTCTGTGATGATTTTCGGTAATTTGTTTGTCCCGATATGCGGGTGAGCATCAACAAGTATGTTTTCATCAGCACCATGTTGGACAAAAGTCTCCAGTATGCTTGTGATACTGCCGCGTTTTCCGGATCGGGTATAAAGCTTGCCGTCGGAATAGGTGCCGGCGCCTCCTTCTCCAAAACAGTAATTTGACTCGGGATTAACGATATGTTCTTTATTGATTTTTGCCAAATCTCTGCGGCGGGCACGCACATCTTTTCCACGCTCAATCACTATTGGCTGAATGCCGTGCTCAAGCAATTTTAATGCGGCAAAAAGTCCGGCGGGGCCTGCACCGACTATGATGGCTTTTTTTGATTTGTCTGAGTTTTTGTAAATCCTAACGGCAGGTTTGTAAAAGTCCGGCTCTTGTCCTTTAAGTCTGTACTCCACACGCAACTGATAAACTGCCGGTTTTTTACGGGCATCAAGAGAACGTTTTATGATTTTTATGGCAGAAATGTCATTTTTGCTGATTTGCTGTTTTTGGGCAAGCAGCTTCATGATTTTATCTTCATGATGTGCATCTTCCGGGAGTACCCGCAAATCAATAATCTGCCCGGGAAATTTCATCTGTTTGAGTTTAGTTTTATTCCTGTCATCAGTAGCTGTTTATGTAAACAAAGATAGGGGTTTGTAGATAAAACGGAAGCTTATCTGATTTCAAGTGTGGGGAGGGGTATTGGTTTTTAAAATTTTTTAAAGTTTTATTGTGCTTTTTGCAACTGGCCACCCTTTTATAAATTCCTTTTTTGGGTGTAGTTTTTGATGTATTGCCTGTGTTTATCAGCAATTACAGAACCCGGGTTTTTTATAGTTATCAGGTTACCCACACTCAAGGGGTTCTATTCGTAAGATGCTGAATTTCGTATGGATTTAATAAAATGGAATGGTATGCAATCTTTATTTGAGAGGCGGCAGAGGCGCAATCTCGCCTCTAAAATTTTAAGAAGATATGAATCTCGCCTTTATCATTTTAAGGCTTTATCCAAAACAAGGTTAAATCACCTAAATAGTTATCGTCTACATAATATTTTACCATAAAACCTATAGCCTCAATTTCTTTAATTAAAGAACCATCCTCTTTGTTCCATGACCATTTTTCCCGAAACTTTAGCTCTGAAATATCTTCCGGTGAGACTTTATTTTCATTTACTATAATATCCGGTTCATTTGTGTTTGGGTTGATAGTATGAACGGTATCAATAGAATGTAAAATTTCACTTATTTGATCTTTGTTTAATAAAGAGTATTTATCGGTTTCAGTTGAATTAAAAACTTTCAATTCTCCGGATGTAATATCTTCAAAAACTGAATTTAACCAGTTTAATCTGTAAGTGTCTTCAATGTTACCTTTATGTGAGTCATCAGCTTTTGCCTCTTGATTAATTGGTACGGAATACTCTATTGAAGGAGTTATTTCCTGAGCATAAGCGTACAATGTAAAAACAAATGACAATAGAAAAATGGATAGATTAGCTTTCATGATATTTATATTTTATGAGTGGATAAATTTCTGATATTGAACTTTAAAAGCTGATTAAGTAAGCATACTTTGTTCTTTAACGTTATGCATGATGACTAAAGTATAATTTTGTGTAAATGAGCGTTTAGATTATGAAAACTCACACTTTATCCGACAAAGTTCTCTATCCAAATATATTCCTTTCAAAAAATGAATCTTTTACACGGTCGTCAGAAATATGTGTGTTATACAAGTTTAAATACTACTCTCAGGCCACTTAAATGATAAAATATAGACTTACCGCTTCAAAAAAGCTTGTTTACGGTCAATGATTTCAGATTACTTATATAATTTATTATATTTGAATTAATTTAAATTGAGAATCATGACTTTAAATCTTATTCAACGTATTTTATCTGCTTTTACTTTCAAAAAAGAAACTGCAGCAAAGCCTGATTTAGCGTTTATTGCTCAGCAACTAAGAAAGCCATCCGGTGATTTTGCACCTAAAATTGCCGAAAAAATGAATAATAGCAATGAAACATTGTTTGATTTCACTCTTGAGTATGTACAAGCCGATAATGAAGAAAAAATTCTTGAAATCGGCTTTGGAAGTGGTTTGTTTTTTAAAAAGATTTTTGCTTACGGAAAGAGTCCTCAAGTACACGGTATAGATTTTTCAAAAGAAATGCTTGATTTAGCCGGTAAAAACAACATTGAGTTAATCAATTCCGGGAAACTGACATTAGTTCACGGGAGTAGTGATTGTCTCCCTTATGCAGACAATACTTTCGATAAAGTTTATTGCAATATGGTTATTTACTTTTGGGAAGACCCCTCCACTCACCTTAAAGAAATCCGTAGGGTTTTGAAGCCGGAAGGCAGCTTTTTTACCGGGTACAGAACAAGGGAAAGCATGCTGGGCTTTCCTTTTACAAAACATGGATTTATTCTTTATGAACCCAAAGAATGGGAGGATGTTTTGAAAGCAAATAATTTTTCTGTCATTGGTTCCAATCTTAGAAATGATCCTCCCTTTGAAAGTGACAGCAAACAGATTGAGTTGGTGTCTGTATGTACCGCTTCTGAAGTTGTTAAGGATTGAAATAGTTCATATAGTCTTAACTTTTTAAATTGGTTTGCAAGTTACCTTATCAAAATCAATTGTTTTTTGCGTAATATATTTATTGAAGAAAAAATCAATAAAAAAATTTTACTTCAAAATATTCGTCAAATACGCCTGTCTATAATACCTCCGGAATTTTATATCTACAATTTATTCCCTAAAAAAGGATTTGATTAAAGATAAAAGACACTGAAAAATACATTTAAAAGCAAAAAAATACTATATTAGATGTTGATTATGAATAAATAATGCAGGCGGTAATAAATATATTATTTAAATCGACTGTTATTTGCTTTTTGTAAAGTGTTTATAAACTCCTTGCTTATGCTTAGATTTCTACTTCTTTCCTTCGGTTTTTTATCTATAATTATTGGTAGTGCACAAGCACAATTTTGTGACCAGGCTCAGGCAACACCGGGATTTCCGTCCGACTTAAATTGCCAGACATCTGTATGTAATATAGATCCATTTTGCTGCAATAGTTTATGGGATGGAATCTGTGCATCTATGGCTGAAAATGATCCTAATTGTACAGCATGTTTGTCCACAGCAGGGGGTTGTCCTGCACCTGCACCTTATTCTCCGGGAGACCCTTGCTATGATTTAATAGTTACAAACGATCCATTTTGCTGTAATACTATGTGGGATGCTTTTTGTCAGGCCGACTATGATGCTTGCAGTGGAGGTGGAGGAGGTTGTGCAGCCACATCCCCGTACTCGCCGGGAGATAATTGTTATGATTTAGTGATAGCAAGTGACCCATATTGTTGTGATATACAATGGGATGCTTTTTGTCAGGCGGCATATGATGATTGTGGCGGGTGTTTAAACACCATTCAATTTCCGGGTATTGCTATTGCCGCAGATCCTTCAGGAAGCCCGGTAATGATATCAGGCTGTAGTTTTCAGACTGAATTTTCTGTAATCACAAACATAGTTGCCGGAAATATTTATCAGTTTTCTGCAACAAATGGATATATAACTGTTCGCGAAGGCGCTTTTAACGGTCCGGTAGTAGCAAGTGGTTTTACACCGGTAAACTATTTAGCAAATTCCAATCAGAATCTTTATATCCATTGGACGGTAGACGGTAATTGTAATACGGCGACAAACTGTATAGAAACAAGTGTGCAATGTATTTCTTGTACTAGTAATGAATTGCTTATTCATCAAAACTTAAGTGATTATGATTTAGCTCAAAGTCTTGTTGGAAATGGAGTTTCAATATCTAACGTCCAAATAACCTGCAACTCAAATTCCTATGGAAGCTTTCAGGAGAATACTTCAAACCTTGGTTTACCCGAAGGTGTTCTTTTAACTACCGGAAATATTTATGAAGTAGCAAATCCTTCTTCACTCTTTATGAGTACTGATATGGGAAGTCCGGGTGACGCTACATTAAATCAGCTTGTCAGCCCTCAGGTTACTTATGATGCATGTGTAATGCAATTTGATGTTACTCCATTGGGAGATACTTTGCGTTTTCGCTACAGATTTGGTTCAGAGGAGTACCCTGAGTTTGTTTGCTCCCAGTATAATGATGTATTCGGATTTTTTATAAACGGACCTAATCCACAAGGTGGAAATTATACTGATCAAAACATTGCTATCGTTCCCGGCACTAATTTGCCGGTTGCAATAAATTCAATCAATTCCGGGACTCCCGGAGTCTTTGCAAGCGGAAGCTGTAACAATCCGGGCGAGTCTTTGGCTTTTTCAAGTTTGTATGTAAACAATATTAGTCCTGCATCACCAACTTATAATAGTATAATATTTGATGGTTTAACAGGTATATTGACAGCAGAAATTGAAGTTATTCCCTGCCAAACATATACACTTAAGTTAGCAATAGCAGATGTGGGTGATGGTGTTTTTGATTCAGGTGTATTTGTCGAAGAAATTAGCAGCCCCGAGGTTGAAATGGAAGTTTCAACACAGGCAGGAATTCCTTATGCGGTTGCCGGTTGTAATGATGGAATTCTAAACTTCTCAACAAATTTTATAAGTCAGGATCCTATAGTTACTCACTTTATAGTTGGAGGGTCTGCCCTGCCCGGCATTAATTATAATCCTTTGCCCGACAGTGTAGTTATTCAACCGGGTGAGTCTTCATTTCAGTTAGATGTTGAAGTCTTGGAAGATCTTCAAAACCTGGGTGGTGACAGCATTACAATAAGTCTTATTGATCCGTGTACCGGCTTGGCTTTTCAAACGACAACTTTGTTTATAGTTAGTGAACCGGAAATAGATTTACCGTTTTCGGATACTTTGTTATGTGCAGGAGAAAGCGTTCAGCTTATCGCTGACGGAGCCTATTCATATAGCTGGTCTCCATCAACGGCTTTGAATGACGATCAAATCAGTAACCCTATAGCAACTCCTTCTGATTCTATTGTTTATACAGTAACCGGAAGTCTGGGTAATTGTCCGGAAGATTCAGCGGATGTAACCGTTAATGTAGTTCCTTATACAAGTGGTGTTTGGATGGGTACAATTAATGAAGATTGGCATGTAGATGCAAATTGGGGATGCGGAGGAGTTCCAAACCCAACCACAGATGTTCTTATACCGGGTGCGCCTCTTAACCAACCAATAATATACAGCAACAATACAGGTGTCTGCAGAAGTATCTGGTTGGAAAGCGGAGCAAGGCTTGAAATAGAAAGTCAGGCAATTCTAAATGTAAACGAACCTTAGTTCAAGCGGATAAATAATCTTGATTTTGGGTGACCCATTGCATAAAACAGGAATGATTAACTTGAACAATAGAACATCTGAATGAAGAAATCAGAAATTAGAACGTTACTAAAAT
>REEL01000162.1 GCA_007695095.1 Chitinophagaceae bacterium
AAATATAAAAACCCCTTATAGTTCATTTTTTCATGTTGAATTCCTTTCACGGTAGGCTCAACAATTTTCTGAATGACTTTATTCATCAATTGGTGGGTTACAAAAGGAACCGGAGACACAGCACCCATTCCACCGGTATTGAGTCCTTCATCATTTTCAAATGCTCTTTTATAATCCTTTGCTTCCGGTAAAATTTTATAGTTCTTTCCATCTGTTAAAACAAAAACACTGAATTCAATACCCTCTAAAAATGATTCAATAACCACCTTTTCGCCTGCTTGCCCAAATTTAGCCTGTTGCAGCATTGCTTTTAGCTCAGTAGCTGCCTCCTCCTTTGAACGACAAATCAGTACTCCTTTTCCGGCCGCCAGGCCATCTGCTTTTAAGACAAAGGGAGCTTTTTTTGTGTCTAAATAAGCTATTGCTTCCCCTAAATCATTTGTATTAAAGACTTTGTAAGCAGCAGTAGGAATTTTAAATTTATCCATAAAAGCTTTAGCAAAACTTTTGCTTCCTTCGAGTTGAGCTGCTAGTTTTCCGGGACCTATAACTTTTAAATTCGGTAGATGAAGATTAAAATAATCCACAATTCCATCTACTAATGGAGCTTCCGGACCAATAATTAAACAGTCAATTTCAGTTTTTTGAATAAAGCTTTTAATCATTTCAAAATCCATGGGCAAATCAACTATTTCTGCAATTTCAGCAATACCCGGATTACCGGGTAAACAATACAAGACCGGATTTTTGTCAGATTGTGAAATTTTATGCGCTAATGCATGTTCTCTGCCACCACTTCCCAGCAATAAAACTCTCATAAATAATAAATTAAACGCATTAAAAAACTAAAACAGCTAAATTAATATCTTTAAACTTAAGATTTTAAAAAGAAGCTTTTTATTTAAACAAAATGTTTTGAACTTAAAAATTTGAAGATAAAGTTGTTCGAATGTCATCGATTACAGGTTAATATCTTCAAAATACACATTTTTTAGAATCAACAGATTTAAAGGATTCGGTTCTATCCCTTTCACATTTGGACTTGCAAAACGTAAAACTTCATCATAATAAAGTGGTACTACCGGCGCTTCTTCAATTACAATTCTGTCCATTTCCTGATACAAAGGAATTCGTTTTTCGATATCTGTTTCAAAAAGTGCTACTCTGTAAAGGCTGTCAAAGCGTTCATTCTTAAATCTGGTATAGTTTGGCGGTGCAGTATGCGTACTGTAAAACATTGTTAAATAGCTTTCAGCATCCGGATAATCAGCAATCCAGGAACCTCTGAAAAAAGCAGCCTCAGAGCGGGACATCATTTCTCTCAAAAAAGCCGGAGGAACAATATCCAGCCTGGCAGGAATTCCAACTTTCTGCAATTGATTTTCAATAGCTGTGTGTAAATCCACATAAGCATTATTCGTAAATAAGACTATTTCGCCAAGCCCTCTGCCTTCCGGATAGCCGGCTTCTCTAAGTAAAGATGCCGCCTTAGCAGGGTCATAAGTATAACCTTTCACTTTTTCTTTATCATAACCCGGTAAACCGGCAGGAATCATACCTGCATTAGCCGGTTTTCCAATATTATTTCGTAGAATTCGAACCATTTCTTCTCTGTCAATAGCATAGTTTATGGCTTGTCTTACTTTTTTGTTTTGTAATGATTTATTTTTCCCGTTTTCTAATTCATGCATTAAAAAACCTAAATATTCAGTATTCAAATACGGTGATTTGTATAAAATAATCTCATCCTCATACTCATTTCTTAAATTTCCGTCAGACGACAACATTTGATCAACATAAGCGGCATCAATTCCTGATACAAAGTCGAGGTTTCCTTGCAGAAAATCCATAAATTCCGCGCTTTTACTTTCCACAAATGAAACTCTGATACCATCTAAATGAGGTAATCGCTTATCATTTTCAAACTCATAAAACTCCGGATTTCTTTCCATTATCAATACATTCCCTTCTCTCCAGCTAACCAGCTTAAAGGGTCCAGTACCCACCGGATTTTTTCTAAAATCTCTACCGTATTTTTCTATAGCCTCTTTGGGAACAACATAAGTGTATTGCATTGTAAGAATTCCCATCATAGGCGGGAAAGGCGCCAAAAGATTTAAAGCAAATGTATGCTCATCTATTGCTTCAAAGGGAGGTAAACTTTCTGAAACTCTACCATTAAAAATCCAGGCTCCCGGAGATGCTGTTGCCGGATCTATTAAGCGGTTAAAAGAAAATACAAAATCCTCTGCTGTAACTTTTCTCCCTTTACCTTCAGGAAATACTTCATGATTATGAAAGTACACATCATCTCTTAAATGAAAGGTATAGCGCAACCCATCATCACTAACCTCCCACGACTCGGCAATAGAAGGTTTAATATTTAGTGAGTTATCTAATTGCACCAATCCTGAAAACAATTGATTTGTGACCCAAATATTAGATTGGTCACGTGCAAAAGCCGGATCCAAAGAACTTACGCCGGCCGATTGATTATATCTGAAAAATCTTCTTTCGCCATCAGATTGCTTACCACCGCCACATGCAACAAAAAGCAAAGGCATTAAAACCAGTAAAAGGAAAACTTCTTTTCTCATCATTTTTATAAATTATTTTATTTCAATTACTACATCATCTTGCTGAACCATATCACCGGCATTAAGTAAAATTTTAGCAACTTTACCACTTTGATTGGCTACTACCGTATTTTCCATTTTCATAGCTTCAATTACAAAAAGAGATTGATTCTTTTTAACCTTATCTCCCTCATTAACCAGTATCTTTTCAATTCTACCCTGCAAAGGTGCACCTATATCTCCGGCATTTTCTACTTTTCGGTTTGACTTCTTCGGAACAAAAAGCTTGCTGTCATGCACCGATATATTACGCGTTTGTCCGTTTAATTCAAAAAAGACAGTTCTGAAGCCATCTTCTGTTGGTTTGCTGACATTTAAAAGCTTAACAATAATGTTTTTACCCTCTCCTATATTCACCATAATCTCTTCATTGGCTTTTAATCCATAGAAAAAAGCTGTTGACGGGATACAGGAAACATCTCCATAAGTATTGCTGTACTTGTGAAAATCTTCAAATACCTTGGGGTACATTTTATAGGAAAGGAAATCCAGAAAATTACAGTGTTTATCAAATTTTTCCTGAAAAGCAGCAAATTCAGCTTCGAAGTCAACCGGTTTCAAATGGGCATTTGGATGATCGGTATATGGCTTTTCATCTTTCAATATTAAGCGTTGAATTTTCTTTGGAAACCCCTGATACGGTTGTCCTAAATCTCCTCTGAAAAAACTTTTTACAGAATCCGGAAAAGAAATATTAGCTCCGTTTTCCAATAAATCATCTACGGTATAGTTATTAGCCGTCATAAATAATGCTAAATCACCTACTACCTTTGAAGATGGTGTTACTTTTACGATATCACCAAAAAGCTCATTTACCAGGGCATAATTTTTCTTTATCGTTTCAAACTGATCTTCCAGACCGAGGCTTCTTGCTTGTGGCCGCAAGTTTGAATACTGCCCACCGGGAATTTCATGATGAAAAACATCAGCGGTGCCTGCTTTCAGCTCAGTTTCAAAAGGATAATAATATTCTCTC
Source organism: Chitinophagaceae bacterium (assembly GCA_007695095.1). Classification (NCBI taxonomy): domain Bacteria; kingdom Pseudomonadati; phylum Bacteroidota; class Chitinophagia; order Chitinophagales; family Chitinophagaceae; species Chitinophagaceae bacterium. The sequence continues at coordinate 3,613 of REEL01000162.1, forward strand.
ACATCTTCCCAATAGGCAGAAAATTCATTTAGAGATGCCATATCAAACTTTTGATAGCGTTTACTAGTTTCAAGCATTGATACCAATGAGTTAAAATTGGGTTGAGAAGTTAATCCGGACATAGAACCTATGGCAACATCCACAACATCTACCCCTTTTTCTATCGCTTTCAAATAAGTAGCTGACTGAATAGATGATGTATCGTGCGTATGCAAATGAATAGGGATACTTATTTCTTTTTTCAGTGCGTCTATTAAAATTTCAGCTGCATAAGGTTTTAGCAAGCCTGCCATGTCTTTTATTCCCAATATATGAGCACCTGAATCTTCCAGTTGCTTCGCCAGATCGACATAATATTGTAAGGTATATTTTTTAAGTTCAGGATTTGAAATATCGCCGGTATAACAAATACAAGCTTCTGCTAAACCTTCTGTTCTTTCGTTAACGGCTTTTATGCTTTTTTTCAGTGGTTCAATCCAGTTTAATGAATCAAAAATTCTAAAAATATCAATCCCGTTTTCCCAGGATTTCTCTATAAACTTCTCAACTAAATTATCAGGATATGCCGTATAACCAACTGCGTTAGAACTTCTTATAAGCATCTGAAGCAGCAAATTGGGCATTGCCTCCCTGAATGACTGTAATCTTTTCCAGGGGCACTCATGTAAAAACCGGAGAGCAACGTCAAAAGTAGCTCCACCCCATACTTCCATTGAAAAGGTCTGGGGGTGATTTTTAACAAAACTTTCTGCGACTGCTAACATATCAATTGTCCGAACCCTTGTTGCCATTAATGACTGATGTGCATCTCTAAAAGTAGTATCTGTAAATTGAATTTCCTTATTTTTGGAAAGCCAGTCTATAAAACCATTTCTACCTAAATCCTGCAATCGGTTTTTGGTACCCTTAGGGAACTCAGCATATTTATCATATGCCGGAATTGTTGCTAACCTGAATTTTTTATTTGGGTCAGTGAACTTTACATCAGGATTCCCATTTACAGTAACTTCTGCTAAATATTTTAATGTTTTAGTTCCTCTGTCAAGGCGTCTTTCAAAATTAAACAACTCCGGGTGATTTTCTATAAACTTTACAGTTGCATCTCCTTTTACAAAAACCGGATGTCTGATAACATTCAACAAAAAAGATATATTATTTTTAACACCCCTTATTCTAAACTCTCTTAAGGTTCTGTCTAATCTCTCAGCGGCACCCCACAATGTTCTGCCCCATGAAGACACCTTCACAAGCATAGAGTCGAAAAAAGGAGAAATGGTAACACCCGGATAGGAGCTTCCCTCGTCGAGTCTTATTCCAAAACCTCCTGCATTTCTATAAGCTATTATTGTTCCGTAATCCGGTTGGAAGTTTGAAGAGGGGTCTTCTGTTGTAACGCGGCACTGTATGGCAAAACCATTGGCTTTAATTTCCAGCTGATCTTTTATGAAAATTGGCGGGTCATCCAGCTTGTAGCCCATAGCAATTAATATCTGCGACCTGACAATATCAATTCCCGTAATTTCTTCAGTTATGGTGTGCTCAACCTGAATGCGGGGATTTACTTCAATAAAATAAATATTTTCATCCGGATCTACTAAAAACTCGACTGTTCCGGCATTATTATAGTTTACATGCCGTGCGATTTTTAAGGCATAATTATATAAAACCTGTTTTGTTTCTTTCTTTAGTGTCGGACAGGGTGCAATTTCAACAACTTTTTGAAAACGTCTTTGAACTGAACAATCTCTTTCCAGTAAATGTACCAGATTTCCGTGATTGTCTCCTAAAATCTGGACTTCGATATGTTTAGGATTATCTATGAACTTTTCAATAAATACTTTATCATCTCCAAATGATTTTTTGGCTTCACTTTTAGCAGAGTCAAATAGCTGAAGCAGCTCTTTTTTATTTTTAACTACTCGCATACCCCGGCCACCGCCACCGGCTGCTGCTTTGATAATAATCGGATAGCCTATTTTTTCTGCCTCTTTCTGTGCAACTTTTATATCGCTGAGGGGAACTTTGCTGTCTTCGATAACTGGAACTTCAACTTTACGGGCAATAGTTTTAGCTGTTACTTTATCACCTAAAGCCTCCATAACTTCAGGCTCAGGTCCGATAAAAATGATTCCTTCCTCCTTGCATCTGCGGGCAAAATTGACATTTTCACTGAGAAATCCATAGCCCGGGTGAATAGCATCTACATATTGACGCTTAGCCAGTTGAATTATTTCTTCAATATCAAGATAAGGTTTTAAAGGTTCGCTGTCCTCACCTATTTGATAAGCCTCGTCAGCTTTGTACCTGTGTAAACTGTAACGGTCCTCAAAGGTATAAACTGCAACGGTTGTAATATTTAATTCAGAAGCAGCTCTGAAAATTCGAATAGCTATTTCTCCCCTGTTAGCTACTAATAATTTATTGATTTTTTTTAAAACACTCATCAAAAAAAGAGTTTATAATTTTATAAGAAAGAGCATGAAAGCAACCATTATAAAAGGCTAATCATCGCCTAAATATAAGGAACCTTAGGAGAATTTAATGAAAATATGAATTGAAAATTTTAAAAAAAAAGGATTTAAAAAAAGAAGTTACTTTTTCAGACCTGATAACCTTTCCCAAGTATTGTGCTTATGTCCATTTTATAAGCCTGAATTGCTGGAATTATAGCTGCTATTAGTCCGGCAGATAAGCCCGCAATAATCAAAATGCTTTCTTCAGGTAGAAAAATCATTCCACTTACGGCAAATTGCTGAGATTCTCTTACAAGTTGCTGAAGAGAAGACATGAATATATGCCCGCTTAAAACACCCAATAGGGTTCCAATGAGTCCGTAAATGGCTCCTTCCAGGATAATTATACTAAATATCTTAAACCTGGAACCACCCAATGCTCTCATTATTGCTAACTCATACTTTCGTTCTTTGAAGGTATTATAAAGTGAAGTGAATATTGAAAGCATTCCAATTAAAATTACAGCAAAAGCAATCCAACGAAGAGTATCTAAACCAACCCCCAATAAGGTAAAAAGACGGGCAGTTTCTATAGCCGGCGAAGCTGTTTGCATGGAAGTTTCATTCTGAATGAAATAGGGAAAGCTAACAGTAGCTCTTCGACTGGAATACTCAACTAATAAACTGGTTATTTCTTCATTACTTCCATCATTTTGCCAATAAGGAAATTGTAATCTCGACTGGGAAGGATCCTGAATAAAACCTTCTACAGCTCTTCCGCTTTGATCATGTGTGTAGGCATGTTCCTCATTATGGCTATGTGATTTTTCATGATGATGGTCGTCGTGGTCACAATCGGGGCCATGAACGTGTTCTTTATCATCGTGGCTGTGGTCATGAGAGTGGTCATGTCCGTTATGGTGACCATGGTCATGATTATGGTCGTGAGAGTGGTCATGGTCATGATTATGATTATGATGATTATGGTCGTCATGGCTGTGAGAATGTCCATGATCGTGGTGGTCGTGATTATGGTCATGATCGTGGTCATGGTGGTGATGATCGTGATCGTGATGATGATGGTCATGGTCATGATCGTGATGATGGTGGTCATGGTCGTGGTCGTGGTCATGAACATACCAAACACTTTCAATGGGAGTTAAAATAAGGTTGTTTGCAACACTGGAAGAATGATTTAATATACCAACAACTATATACTCATGGTCATCATGTATATGTCCTTCTCCATCCAAACCATGTGCACCATAAAAAGTATCCCCAATTTTTAAATTACCTTGTTTAAACACATTGTAACCAACTACTGCTTCCATTTTATCATCCCAGTTCCGTCCCTCTTTGAGTTCTAACTCATACAAGTCAAAAAAGGATGCGTCCGTACCAACGATTCTATAACTACCATAGCTGTCTCCTAAAGCAACGGGCACAGCTCTTCTAACCATTGGATGATCTGTTACTATGCGAGCTTCTTCAACACTAATATTTCCCGTAGGAAAATCAACATGAAAAACACTGGATAAAATAAGCTGCATTGGACTCCCTTTTGCTCCTACCACCAAATCAATTGAGCGAATATTATCGTCCATGGATTTAGTTAAAAAGTGGCTTGTAAGCAGAAGAACGCTAATAATGCCAATACCTACAATAAACAACAAAATAGTTGTAAAAAAATGCAAGGGTTTGCTAAAAATATTTTTTAAAGTAATCTTTAAAACACTCATAGGATTGGTTGTTCTTTGTTAATAGTATAAACTTCCTGAAACAAATTTTTGATTCGTTGGTCATGAGTAGCCACAATTAATGATGCGCCTTGATTATCTGCTTGTTGCATAAGTAATTCAGCTACCTGCCGACAATTTTTATCATCGAGACTAGCCGTTGGTTCGTCGGCTAAAATTATAGCCGGTTGATGAACAACTGCTCTTCCGATACCTACCCGCTGAGCCTGACCACGACTCAACTCTTCCGGGTACCTGTTTAAATATTCTGTCAGACCAAGCTTTTCAGAAATTTGCAATAAATACTCTTCCTTGATTTTCGTAGAAGAGAAAAACCCGGCTGCCGCTAAATTTTCTTTAACCGTAAAATTTCTAATCAGGTGTGGAGTCTGAAAAACTATTCCAATATTCCGGCCTCTGAAAGTATCTCGTGCTGCTCCTGATAAGCTGTAAATATCTGTATTATTAATAAAAACCTTTCCTTTTGTAGGGTTTAATAAACCCGCAATAATATGCAGCAAGGTTGTTTTACCACATCCTGAATCACCAAGAATTAGAAGGTGTTTATTTACTTGTACGTTGAAGTCCTCAAAAGTTAGCGGAACCTCATTTTTATAATGGTGTGATATATTTTCAGTTCGGAGCATGGTAATTAATTTAATGCAACAAAATTGCAATTATTTCTTTTTTATTCAAAATTTATTAAAATCATTTCAAAATTTAAATTTCCGATTGCTATCAAGCAGAGCAAATGTATAACTTTATTTTGCCTGAATGTGTTGTATATTTGACGCTAAGCTTTCTTAATTTTTTTTAATCTGTAATGTTTTAGAACTTATGTACAGCTGGAGAAACTGGTCAGGTCTTCATCATGCGACCCCTGAAAATATTTTTTTTCCGGAAACGGAAGAACAGTTAACTGCATTTATTCAAAAAGCAGCCGAGGAACATAAATTTATTCGTACTGTCGGCTCCGCCCACTCTTTTACACCTTTAGTAAAATCAAACTCACTACTTGTTTCTTTAGACAAAATGCAGGGACTGATAGATTATGATATTGAGTCTTTAAATGCCCGATTGTGGGCGGGGACTAAATTGTATCAAGCCGGTGAAATACTTTTTGAAAAAGGTATGGCAATGGAGAATATGGGAGACATAGATCGTCAGTCTCTCGCAGGCATAATTTCTACCGGAACACATGGTACAGGAGTAGACTATGGTACAATCTCTACTCAGGTTGAAGAACTAACTTTTATCAATGGTTTAGGTGAAAAAATAACTTGTTCACTTGTTGAAAATCCCGAGATTTTCAGGGCTGCTGCAGTAAGTCTGGGAGTTTTAGGTGTAATTACCCGTATAAAATTCAAACTCGTACCTTCTTATAAGTTAACCTATTCTCAAAGCAAAGAATCTTTAAGCAGTGTTTTAACTAAGCTGGAAAACTATAATTCATCAAACAGAAATTTTGAGTTTTATTTTTTTCCACATACCGGAAAAGTACAGACTAAATTTATAAATGAAACGAACTTAAAACCTCAGAAAAGAAGCTTTAGCCGATATCTGAATGATGTAATTCTTGAAAATTTAGCTTTTAAAGGACTAAGTGAATATGTCAGGATTTTCCCAAAAAAAGCACCTCAAATCAGCAATTTATGTATTAATTTAGTTAGTGAATTGCAAAAAGTGAATTACAGTCATAAAATATTTGCCGTTCCACGGTGGGTGAAATTTCAGGAAATGGAATACAATATTCCCTCAGAAAATTTTCAGGAAGCAATTCAGGAAGTAGATGAAGTTATCAGAAAAGAAAAGATACAGACACATTTTCCAATTGAGTGCCGCTTTGTAAAAAAGGATAATCTAATGTTAAGTCCGGCAACGGGACGTGATTCTGCCTATATAGCCGTACATCAATATAAGGGAATGGAATATGAAAGCTATTTCAGGAAAATGGAAGAAATCTTTTTAAAGTATAATGGGCGGCCACATTGGGGGAAGTTACATTTTTTAGAAGAAAAAGACTTTTCAACACTCTATCCCGAGTGGGACACTTTCAAAAGTATCAGAGAGAAAATGGACCCTAACGGCCTTTTTCTTAGTCCTTACATGACTTCTATTTTCAAAAGCCAAACAAAAAGTAAAGTGATTTAACTTTTTGATAATCTGAATTCATTCAATTTCAATAAAAAATATCATTTTCACCCTTTAACCAATTCTGTCTTTAATTAAGAATTTCACAGTCGTCCCATCCTCTTGAATACTATTTAAAAAAGAAAATCTATCAAAAAACAAATTCGTGTTCTTTTAGATTAATTCGATTTTCCTAATTAAAATTACATTCACCATCAAAAAAAGACCGTCTCAGATATAATCCGGGACGGTCTTTTAATAATTGTAATTCTTAGCTTCAGAAAATTATCTGGCCAGTATATAGTTTATCCCTGCATTAATGCCACCGTAAGCATTTCTGGAAGGTTTGTAGTTATCCTGGTCATGATATTGCTCATCATTTATATCAGATATGCTCATATTTAACCGAAGACCTAAGTTTAGATATAAACCTGAAAATAAATAAAACTCTGCTCCAAACTCTAAAGTAGCAGCTATATCAACATTTGTAACATCATCTCTTCTGTTTTCTGTAGTTTCAATATCTTGAAAAACAGGAATGCTAACATTATAGCGCTCTTCAGCTTTAGTCAAAATACCAAAAGATGGACCAATCAGACCATAAAAACGAACTAGATTACCGGATTCTCCTCCATTAAACTTTAATAAAAGAGGAAACTGCAAATACCTGAAACTCAATTCTTTTGTAGAAAGTAAATTCCCATCAACTCTTTCGTAATCCTGTCCAACAGAAGTTAGTCTACCTTCCAACTGAATTCCCAGATTTTCTGTAAACTTATAGCCGGCTTTTAGTCCAAAGCTTTGGCCGGTTGTAACTTCATAGTCAAAGTCCGGTAAAAATTGATAATCATATTTCTGCTGATTTATAACCCAGGTGTTGTAAAAAGTACCCTGAAATCCAAAATAAGACCCCTTTTGCGCAAGCATTAATAAAGGCATTGCAAAAAAGCAAAGTAATAAAATTAGTTTTTTCATAGTTATATTTTTTTTAGACAAAGAAGAACACGATAATATAAAGTGTTCACTGCAAAATTAAGTTAATTTTTCCAAATACAAGTTTTATTTTCTAATTTGGGCAGTTGTTTAGAAAAACACATTTTAATATTAGAGTAATCAGTAATTATTTTGATTATTTTTATATTTGCAAACATATTCACTTTATGAAAAGCATAAGCGGTTTAACTTTCATTTTTTCTTTACTGTTCAATACAGTATATGCTCAGATAATATTTGAGAATCAAATTGGGAGTGAATTTTGTTATGAAGAAGCTATAGGAGTCAGGTATATGGGAACTGACGACATTTTTGTTTCTGCCTCTTATAATTGCTCCGGAGGTATCGCCGGATGGAACAGTTTTATGCTTCAGTTTGATGATAACGGAGATACCATATTTACAGAAAAAAACACTTTACACAACGGAATCATTGACAATTCTCAGAATGGAAATTTATTCTTTGGAGGGGGGAACAGTGCCGGCTTTGTTTATGATTCGCTCAGGGTAATTAAATTATCAAGCAGCTTGACAAAAATCTGGCAATATGATACGCTTTTGCCTATCTGCAATAATCAGATTACTGCTTTGAAAGCTACACCTGATGGTGGTGTGGTTTTTTCGGCAATTTATTCATTTGCTACCTGTAATCAACCTCTTTACAACTCTTTGCTAATTAAACTTAATGCAGATGGTGAAAAAGAGTGGGCTTATTCTTTAGAAGGTGCACTAAATGACCAAATCCATGATATAGAATACGTTGAAAATGAAGGATATTATCTTAGTGGCTGGAGTAATTCACAAAGTGGAACCGGTATAGTGGAAGTTTTTGCTGCTAAAATAGACCTTCAGGGAAATGAAGTTTGGCAAAATACTTATGGTTTTATAGAAAACAGCTATGCTTACGGAATTACTATTGTTGAAGATAGTGGAATTTACATAACGGGATATACCAGCTCTGTTTTTGTAGTAAAGCTTGACTTTAGCGGAAACCTTAGTGCTCTTTACCCCTTTGGAAATGCTTGTGGAGGGACTTTTATGAAAATCAGTCACACTCCTGATAACGGGTTGGTTTTTCTTTCCAGAGTGAATAATAATGGAATTTGCCGGTCGGTGTTTACAAAGACTGATTTAAGCGGACAAGTAATCTGGCAAAAAGAATGGGAGGCTGTTCTCCGAGACTTTGATTATGTAAATGACAGTAGTTTTATATTAACAGGCAACATCAATCATCTTCCGGATATCTTACTAATTCGATTTGATTCAACCACCTTGCCCGGATATATTCCAACTGACACCACTTCTGTAGAAGAGCACTTAATAGATAATGTTTATAGCGTAAGTTTCATAAAAGAACAACATGCGCTCTATATCAAATCCGATAATTATCATTTTTCGAATGCTGCAATAAAGGTATTTGATTTTCAGGGACGACAAATAATGAGTAGCAAGATTCATCCGGACAATCAATTTTATCCTTTACCACCCAACTCAGCTGTCGGAATTTATTTTTATCAAATCGTAACAGAAAACAGGCCTAAAACTGAAAGTGGGAAGTTGTTTATTTACTAAAAACTAGAATTCTGATTAAATCCATTTAGTTCGTAGTGTCCTTGCTATGGGACACGTTTAAAACATACAATCTAAATTAATCAAAGACAGAACAGGAAAGTAATACGTATTTTTCAGTCATCATAATAAAGGAGTGAATTCAAAAAAAGGATTTTACTACCCGAATTTGTAGTTTCACTTTTAAAAAAAGCTGCTGTCGGTAATTTTTTAATAATGGACTTGGGTATTTGGTTAACTTGTTGATAATCCATAAGATTATATCTATTCCAGAACAAGAAACTATGCCGGACTGCTAAGTGTGATGCCGGTTGATTTGTTAAACTGAATATTTTGTTTTATTTTTATTTGTACTAAAAACAGAAAAAGAATTATTTAACTAATTTAGCAGTTTTCGTTGCGAACCTTAGTCGTACAAATCTAACAGTAAGCAACAATGAAAGAAGTAAACAAAAATACTGAAGGTTTTATCCCCAGTCATGGTGGTTACCGCAATCTGTTCAGTTATCAGAAAGCGGAAATCATTTATGATGGTACAGTTTATTTTACTAATCGTTTTTTTCATAAGTACGACCGCACAGTAGGACAAATGGTACAAGCCGCCAGGAGTGGTAAGCAAAACATAGCAGAAGCCAGTATGGCATCAGGCACCTCTAAAGTAACAGAAATTAAACTTACTAATGTAGCTCGTGCCAGTTTGGAAGAATTGCTCATTGATTACGAAGACTTTCTACGCACACATAAACTGCCCATTTGGGAAAAAAACCACCGTTTGGTTGCCCGCTTGCGTGAACTCAACAAGAGTATACCAAAACCTACTTACGAAACTTTCAAAAAAGCCATTGAACATGAAAATCCTGAGATTTGTGCCAATGCAATGATAACCTTAATAAAAATTTGCACCTACCTTCTGAAACAGCAGATAAAGCAATTGGAAACTGCTTTTGTGAAAGAAGGTGGCTTGAGAGAAAGAATGACAAAAGCAAGAATAGACGAGAGAAATAAGAAAAAACCATAAATTCAATATAGGACAGATGAGATACGGATGACAGTGTCGCAACAGCCCCTAAGGTCTCACGAAACGAATGGAAAAACAAATAAAGAATCCCCCTCGCTCTATCGCAGGCGTCCGCCTGTGACACGTGCGATTATGCCGGCAGAAAAGGATATATTGATATTGAATTATTAGAGTAGTTTTTTGAACAAATATTTTAAA